>JAYVSA010000263.1:0-4113 GCA_043775765.1 Breznakibacter sp.
CTATTTCGCAAATAGGAAAAATATCGGCAGGTGTATCGGTTGCAAAAAGAGATGCTGAAATTGCTCAAAAAGAGGCATCTAAGGCTAGAATGCAGATAAAACAGGGTGTTGAGAAGCTCTATTTCGGTATTTTAATTTGCCAAAAACAAAAACTTGAAAGCGAGACCAAAATTGCAGTGGCCGAAAAAAAAATGAGTAACGTGCAATCGGCGGTTGATGCTGGTAAAATGCTGGATAATAACGAAATGGGGATGATGGCTTCATTGGCCGACGAACAACAAACGCTCCTTAAAATAACCATTCAACTCGATAATTACAAAAATGATTTTCAGGTTTTAACTGGTCTTGAGAGTGATGATTTTTCTTTGCAAGATGTGGTTGTTGAAATCACCGAACTGGGTGCTTCTACCGTTGATAGCACAATATTAACGCAAAACATTGATGTGCAAATTGCCTCATTATTGCAATCAAAAGCAAAATCGGGTGTTAAGGCTGCCAACTACTCTTTTGTTCCCGATTTTGGGTTAATTGGGGGTTACGATTATCAAGTTGGGAATACACTCTATCCCACATCCAACGCCTTTATTGGCGCAAGCTTAAAATGGAATTTAACAGATATTGTATCAAATAGTTATACCACACGCCAACGAAAATTATTGCAACTGCAAGCCAACGAAAACAGGCTCAATGTAGAAGATAATACAATAAAGGAGTCTCAAAAAATTGAGCGTAACATTCGCCAATCGGTCAAATTAATTCAAGTTGCCCAAAAAGTAGTCGAATATCGGACCAAAGATCTTGAGATACAGGAGAACAGACAAAGTGCAGGTGTGTCTCTTGAAAGCGATTTACTTTTAGCCAAGGCTTCGTTAGCCAAGGCTCAATCCGACCTCTTATCGGCACAATTAAGTTATCGTATTGCTTTAAGCGACAAGAAGATATTAAAAGGAGAATTCTAATTTAGTGATTAGTTTCTAGTTGATTACATTTAGCTAATACCTCCCGTATCGATGGGTAGGTGTTAGCTAATAGGTCGTTCAACTCATTTTTGTTACGCCATACAGCCAAGGCAATATTCTCTTCGGTTTGAGGAATTGGAGTCTCTTCACCACTATATTTCATTTTAAACCAAAAGGTCTCTTTCAAAACCATTTTTTCTTTGTGCAAATAAGTATGAAATGTAGAGCCTATAGGGAATTGAATTTCTGGGTTTTCTATACCACACTCCTCTTCAACTTCTCGAACCGCAGCCGCAAAATGATTTTCATCCTTCTCAACCTTTCCTTTTGGTAAATCCCAACAGCCTAAACGATGAATAAAAAGGTACTCTTCATCCAAATTTTCCACCAATCCTCCAGCCGCCTCAATGTATTTGTAGTAATCTTTAAACCACTCCATTAATTCGGAAGTTTTTCCATTGGTAATAACAAGAGCCTCTTTTTGAGAATGATTCTCGTTAAAAATATTTATAAATTCAACAAACTCCTTTTTAGAAGGGTTAGTGCACTTTAAAGTACAATTAATTAAATTTACACCCCCGATTGACTCTACTAGAAAAAGAGTTCTATCGTTAAAAAAAACTTTATAACTTTGCGTCATGGAAAAAGTATCAGAATTGGTTGCAAGTCAACTATTACAAATTAAAGCAATTAAATTGCAACCTGCAAATCCTTTCACTTGGGCTTCAGGATGGATTTCGCCTATCTACTGTGATAATCGTAAAACACTTGCGTTTCCTGATGTGCGGAACTACATAAAAATCAATTTTGCCCGATTGGTAGCTGAGATGTATGCCGATGCCGATGTGATTGCTGGCGTAGCAACAGGTGCTATTGCGCAAGGAGCATTGGTGGCCGATTTGCTCGGAAAACCATTCGTTTATGTTCGTTCGGCACCAAAAGGTCACGGCATGGAAAATCTTATTGAAGGCGATTTGCCTAAAGGTTCAAAAGTGGTTGTGATAGAAGATTTAATATCAACTGGAGGTAGCAGTTTAAAAGCCGTTGAGGCCATTCGCAATCATGGTTGTGAGGTTTTGGGCATGTTGGCCATTTTTACTTACAACTTCAAAACTGCCGAGGATAATTTTGTGGCTGCAAATGTTAAACTTACAACTTTAAGCAATTATAACGATTTGATTGATGTTTCGGTAAAAACGGGAAACGTAACCAAAGAGCAAATTGCCGCTCTAAGTCAGTGGCGCGTTGATCCTGCCAATTGGAAGGGCTTATAATTACAACAGAACAAACAGTTATTAAATATAGAATCATCACAAATGGTAAAGTTCGAAAGTAGCGACAAAACAGTTAACGCATCGGTTGAGAAAGTACATACTTTTTTATCGGACTTTACTAACTTTGGGCCACTGGTTCCTCAAGAAAGGGTTACCGACTGGACGTGCGATTCACAAACATGTCGATTTGTAATTAAAGGAATTGGCGAAGCGGGTTTAAAAATCGTTGAAACAATACCATACAATGAAATTAAGTATATTTCTAACGGAAAGGTGCCATTTAACTTCTATTTATGGGTTTATCAACAACCAATTTCGGAAACTACATCAACGCTTAAACTGGTTGTTGATGCCGACTTAAACCCCATGATGAAGATCTTAGCATCGCAACATCTTGAAAAATTCATAGAGGTCTTAGCCAATGCTTTTGCGCAACATCAATACTAAATAAGAATTTCTTTTATACATGAACCTTTAGCATTTGTGCTTGTTCAATAATCACCAAATAAGTATAGAGTTATGCGTGATATCGAATCAAGAGAAGATATTGAACAGGTAATAATGGCGTTTTATGTAAAAGTTCGTGCCGATGAACTTTTAGGCCCTTTCTTCAATGGAACATTTACTACAGCTACGGCTTGGGAACATCATTATCCTATCCTGATAGACTTTTGGGAACAGAACCTCTTAGGCAAACAAATATTTGATGGAAACCCAACCATGGCACATCATGGTGTTGATAAACGGTTTAATTTTGCCATCACCAAAGATCATTTTGACCGATGGGTTGAGATTTGGACTGCAAATATTGACCTCTTTTTTGAAGGTGAAGTTGTGGAGTTATCCAAAACAAAGCTTGGTCGATTAAGAGTGGGAATGTTCGAAAAGGTACTTCAAACCCGTAACAGACTTGCGGATCAAGAGCTGCCAAAATTTTCGATATTAGGAAAAACAAATACCAGTCGGAAAATATAAAATACTATCGCACTTAAAGGTCATCTCTCCTAAAGCAAGAGTTTTACGCCTTTGCATTATTACTAGGCAATCTTCTCATTACGTTGGCCTTTTTTTGTGGCATTATAATATAAAAAAAGGTGTATCGCGTTCGATACACCTTTTTTGTGAAATAGAGGAGGACTTGAGAAACGAGGTTTTGCGAAAATAGAAGCTCAGAATTCCTCCTCTTAGGAAATATGTGAAATAAAGTGGTTGTTTAATTTATAGGCTTATTCCAACTACAAAATGAACCTCTTTTCTCTCAGGGTTTACAATAAACGAACCATTTACTGGAACTGAGAAACTATCTGTTACTTTAATAGTTTTAGTTGCACCAACACCAACGTTACACAACATAAATTTAGTGTCAGAAGTATACCAGCCGTTACCCGCACCAGCAAAGAAGTTAACACCATTCTCTAATGTATATTTTGCTTCCAAATAGGTATCGCCACCTTGCGCTCCAGCACCACCATATTTAGCTTCAGTAAAAACATAACTGCCCAAAATTGTAAACCCTTTTATTGTATAGGCTGCATTAGCTTCGAAAGCGTGGCTTGTTGAGTCACTTGCATAGTAAAAATAATCTTTACCAGGTGTTGTTGAAGTGTTTGGCATAAAGAAGTCTGTTACACCCAAAGTTAATCCAAATGGAAGCGAGTAAGTAGCGAATAAATCGGTTTCCTTATAGGTTCCTAGTGTTGAATATGCGCCCCATGCACCAATTGAAAAGCCACCATTGGTATATTTTAATGTTGGTTGAAAGCTTGGAGCATTACCGTAATCGGTTCCACGCCATACATATCGGTTATACAAATCTACTCCTACAGTTACTGGAGATTGTGCACTGGCTAATGTTAAACCTAACACAGCTACTAATGTTA
>JAYVSA010000264.1:0-2419 GCA_043775765.1 Breznakibacter sp.
TCCTGGGACAGCAAGTGGGTTACCGAACACCCCGATTGGTATACCCATGATGGTAAGGGTAAAATTGTTGCTCCTATTGCCGACTGGAAAGATGTTGCCGACTTAAACTACAACAATAAAGATATGCGTGCTGCAATGGCTGATGCTATGTTATATTGGGTAAAGGAAGCCGATATTGATGGTTTTAGATGCGATGTTGCAGGTATGGTTTCTGCCGATTTCTGGAATGATACCCGTGCAAAATTAGATTCTGTAAAGCCTGTTTTTATGCTTGCTGAAGATGAAGCGACAACCGCTCTTTTCAAGCATGCTTTTAATGCGAATTACGGTTGGAATATGCACTCTAAAATGAATCAGATAGCTCAAGGGAAAAGAAATGCTATGTTCTTAAAGGGCTTTTTTGCTCACCAAGACTCTGTTGTACCCGTTGGTTTATTCTCAATGCAATTCACTTCCAATCATGATGAGAATAGCTGGAACAAGAGCGAGTATAGCCGAATGGGTAATGCCGCAACAACCATGGCTGCGCTAACATTTGTTATTCCAGGTATGCCACTGATTTATTCTGGTCAGGAGGCGGGCAATAAAAAGTCATTAAATTTCTTCGATCGAGACCCTATCGACTTCTCAAGCTTGCCACTCTCCAACTTTTACAAACAACTGAGTGCAATAAAGGTTAAGAATGAGGCTTTATGGAACGGTTCTTACGGCGCACCATTGATTGAAATAAAGGCAACTCCCGAGAATAGTGTTTTTGCATTTAGTAGGACTAAAGGTAGGAATGAGATAGTTGCCGTTTTTAATCTATCGCCCATTTCGCAAACAGTTTCAACGCCCGCCCCATTAAAAGGAATCTACACCAATGCCCTTACTGGTGAAGTGGTAGAGCTTCCTCTTACTGCAAAAACATTTGCCGCATGGGAATACCTAATTCTCATTAAAAAGTAATAATTCCCATTGGCTTTGTTTGATAAATAGATAATGCAGAGACGTCCTTTTGTGGCGTCTCTTTTTTCTAGTTTGTGGTATACGATAATGGTTGCTAGACTTCGTTTATTTGGATGCAGAATGCGTTTTTGCCATTAAGTGGGTTAAATGAGTTTCATTGTTGGCTTTTTGTGACTGATTTTGTATATTGAGGTTCAATTGGTTTTTGTGTAAAAATTCTCAATATAAACTCTTGATATGAAAACAACGTCTCTATTTTTGATTCTATTTTTATTGGAAATTGGCTGTTATACGGCTGTTGCACAGTCTCAAACAAGTGTAACGGACTCAACTGCATTAGAAAATGCAGTTATGCCTGCAAATGAAGGGGAAGCCGTTGGCGATGCTGTTGGTGAACCCATAAACCCAACTCTTACTATTGAATTGGCCGATTCAAGTTTGAATTCACAAGGACATCCAAGTGAAAATGGCAACAATGAGAATAAATTGCACTCTACAGAAGTTATCCTTTCAGGGGTTCTTACTATTTACTCCCCAAAGCTTCTGATGGTGAACATTTTTAATGCTTCGGGTGTACTGGTTAAACGCATGAAGCTGTATGAAGGAAGCAACTCCATAAAAACCAATGAATTTGAGAATGGAACATATACCATTGCACCCGATGAGAAGGAGAACATTGAACCTCTTAAAATTTCAATAAACCACTAAGTTTAAGATGTTTTGAAATTTACAGAGTTTCTCGTATTGGCCAAGCGTGAGGGGCAAAGCGAGAAACCCCAGAGCGCTTTGGTGGAGCTTGTCGGAACCAATGCGCGAGGAGTTGAAGCGGCGACCCGACAGCGGGTGGCGAAAAACCAGTAATTGGAAATAGGGTAGAAAAACGTTGTAGATAGAAGATTGACACCTGATGGCACGCCCAAAATATTTTTATGATTTTAAGCCAATAAAAAAGCGTCAAACAGATAAACTGAATGACGCTTTAAATTTCTTTTGCAAGTTAATTATGCTGGATGAATAGCCTCTGTAGGACAAACATCAGCACAAGTACCACAATCAGTACAAGCAGATGCATCAATTTTATAGATATCGCCTTCAGTGATAGCTTCTACCGGACACTCATCAATACATGTTCCACATGCGATACAGTCTTGGTTAATTACGTATGCCATTGTTGCAGTTATTAAGTTGTTAATATAATAGCAAAAATATAATCTATTTTGGTTATATAAAAATGAATTGGTGTTTTTTCTCTTTTTTAGAATGGCTCTAAATTAGAAAGGTTTTTTACAAAATGAATTAAATTATATATCTAAATAACTGAATATATTAAATATATTGCCCATATTTGCAATGAATTATTTAACACGTGTGAGATATGGGAAACGAATGTAAGGTTGAGATAAAGCCAAAGGGGTTTAAGAATTGGGTAACATCGTGGTATTTGTGGAAAAGAGTGCTTCCGGTTTTAGTA
>JAYVSA010000265.1:0-8092 GCA_043775765.1 Breznakibacter sp.
GCCACCACTTGGTAAAAAACGTGCTTGGTAAGGGTGCGCAAATCTATCTTATCTATAAATACGGTGTCGGGCATTGGCTTTTTGGTAAGTTGCGAGAACTCTTCGGTTTCGCTGTTGGCTCTAAAAATACGGTATCCGTACATGTCGGGCTCTGAGTTTCGTTTCCACTTAAGCACCACTTTACCTGTGGTGTCGGCACTAGCCACCAAACCCACAGGAGGCGTGGGAGGCAAGCTGTCGGCCAACTGCATAAGGCGCGCAACTCCTTCGGGGCCTGCTCCATCGCTGTTAAAAGCCACCAACTTATAATAGCCTGTAGAGTAGGGTGCCTTGTCTACAAATAGGCGCTTGTATGCCACCAACGAATCGGCCACGGTAGAAAAAGGCCCTTCATACGCTTTGCCACGCAACACACGCACGAGGGTATTAATGGTATCTGTTTTCTCGGGCAACTGCCACTCAACGGCAACGGTAACATTGTCGGCCGAGGATATTTTTGTGATGGTTGGAGCAAACAGTATGAGGTCGATACCTTTAACCAAAACAGGTTTAGAGAACGGGCTCAATTCGCCAAAAGGGGTAATGCCTCGTATTCGGTATTGGTAGGTCGATTTATTGTTTACCAATGAATCCATATAATAATAAAACGGTACTTCGTCTTGTCCAGGTGGTGTTGTGTTCACCATGGGCGCTTTGTTTTGCGGCATAAATGTTTTACCGTTGTCGTCCGAACGCTCAATAAAAAAGCCCGTGAAAAGCCCGCGCTGCCCAAGCTTCTCCCATGTTAGAGTCACCCTTTTGTCGGCTGGTACGGCGGATAGATTGGCAGGTGGCGGTATAGGTAAATATTCATCTACCCCCGTAAAGAAATAGGCTGTGTCAACCTTCATGTCGAGAGGAAAAGCCGCTGGATACACTTTATAGATATATTTTTCCCCTTTGTGCACATTTTTATCGGCAAAATAGAGTCCCGAAAAATTTGCCACCTCAATACTGTTATCGGCCGCCAACAGTGCAAAGCCATAACGGGTTTGTTGCACCGAGGCACGTTGAAACATCATTGAAATGGATGAGCCTTTAGCGTTTGGAGTGTCTATGTCAAAATCGCTACCAAAAATGGCCTGAGCCGCCACGCCAGCCATATCTACACGGTCGGCAAGCCTTTCCCACTGGTCTAGTGCCACAGGTTTTAAAGGTGCGTTGTTGAGCACTTCGGTAGGAGAACTAGTAACGAGTACTCCATCCTTATAGAGCAATTTGCGCGAGACCCTATATCCATACTGGTTGCCCGAAATCCATAATCGATAGGTAGAGGGTGCCCAACGAAGCATAATGGAATCGGCGGTTGGTTTGGCCAACAACTTTATCTCATGCTTCTCTACCTCTTGAGAAAAGCCCTTTTTAGGAAATGCAAAAAGGGTTAGAGCCAATAAAAACCCTAAGACTGCTTTATTTATCATCTGACAAAAGGTTAACCTGTTTAACATCAATTGAATTCTTTAAGTTAATTTGCTTGGAGGAGGTTACTGTATTTCTACCTGGTAAATGATATTTTAAAATAATTGGGTAGTTACCAACGCTAACCTGTGGCCAAGGAAAAGTCTTAAGGATCTTTGTAATGGCAGGTGTAACAATAACACTATTTTGACTCACTAAATTGGATAAGCTATTTCGAATATCTGTATAATCGTCTGCCCACATACTTGGTACATAATATACAAAGTGAGTAAGAGTGGCTGCAGAACTTGATTTGCCAGCCACGATATCTGCATCGGTGAGTTGATAATTATAGTATTCTTGCCAAATTTCCACAGTCTTAGTTGGCGGAATTCCGTTAGCCGTAATGTCGCGCGAAACTTTTGCTGATGGAGCAAGTGGATAATTGGCATACATCAGTGGATAGATATTTGTCTGATACCAATCAGCACCATCGAGAACAGCTTCGCAACTAACTAAAGGTGTTTGTTTTCCACTACCAACAATCTCAAACCCGTCTAACATCTCGGTACCATAAATGGTTGAACCTGGATAATCGAGCGCAGGCTTAACATTATACAAGAATCTTACATTTAATTCAGTTGCCGTAATCTTATCAAAAAACTTATTATACATACTTGTTCGGAAGTCTGCACCATAGAAAGCCTTCTCTTCTGTGTTAACAATTACCCCTTGTGCCGCTCGTGTAGCAATATTGGCCATGGTGTCGCCCGTTGCCGTTAACTGCAACGTATTGGTCGTTTCAACATTACTTGTTATAGAACTGCCTGTACTTACGGGGGTATTAACTAGCTCTATTTTGTATACGGTACTGTTTGTCAAGGTAGCTGGTACAGTTGTCTCCGCCGATTTATTGGCAGGAGTATACGTTAGTGCACTGTAAATAGGCGCTCCGCCACCGGCAGGTGTCCACTTTACTTTTTGTGCCCATCCAGCTTTAGGCAGAAAGAACGGCAATATATCTGCTGCAAACGTAACGTAGGCAGTATTGCTCTCTTGTTTATAGAAATTAGACATTCTATCTGTTGGATACGAATAACTAATGTATCTGGCAGGGATTTTATCGGGTAGCTCGCCTGTTTCAAACGTTGCCTCTTTAGATTCTACATATATTGCTCCTGCATCATCTTTATAATCGACCCATTCACTTCTTGCATTCTCTTTTTGTTGAAACCCAGCTTTAACTACTATTTTATACTTGGTGTTGGGTGAGAAAATAGTGTTTGGCGTAAAGGCTGCTGTTTTATTTTGAGCATCCCAAGCAAATTCGCCTCCTATTAATACATCGTTTTGGTAAATTGCAAGTTCTTTAATAACCACCTTAAATTGCTGAGTCGTATTAGCATCTTCCGAAACCCTTGCAGCTTTATTTACTGGTAGGTTAAACACCACTTGTGGCAGTGTAAATACATCCACCTTGGTGGCATCTTGCATTGGAGCAATACTGCCAATTATTTCTATGTCAGCAAGATTGTCATTTGTTACGATGTCGCATTTGTCTCCCATGGTAAACTCGAACTGACAATTGCCTGATATCAGACCACCAAGTATGTCGTAATCTCCACCGGCCACACCTTTAAACCATATAGGATTAGGACCTTCGAGCATAACTACTGCTGCGGCACCTATGCTAAGAATTGAATATTTTCGAGTCCGTCCAAAGATCTTTGCCTTCAAACCTATTTGGCCGTTCAAATAGGCATAAGCATCACCTTTTGCATACCAACCATTAATACCTATTTCGCCAGAAGAGCCTTTGCAATGAGAATTTGGATACTCTATTAATGAGACGTCAAATCCTCCACCAAGTTGCAACTGACCATAGAATATTAAGAACGTTTTTTGGCCTGTATCAAACTTTACGAACGCTCCAAAAGCAACACCATTACCACTTTCTACGCCGTTTTTTGCACTTTCATTCGTGATTTGTTCTTGAGTCATGTGCAGTATCGTAAGCACCTCTTGTGGAATTTGAACAGCAATTGGCAAATCTTGCCCTGCCATAAAGTAACCTCCCACCTGCATTAAGCCAACAAAATCTACTCCCATAGGTTGTGCTGGAGTGCCCATCAGCATGTGCCATTTTTTCGTTTTTCTATTGATGTACATAGAACTCCAGCCAGCTCTATTGTTTGGACCAATGCCTTTAAGCACTCCGGCTACATCAACGTATAGATCCATGGTGCTCTCAAATGTTTCATTTTCAAAATCGAGAACTATTGAAACTTTTGCACGCATCATCTCCCCAGTGCTCTCTTCTTGCTCTTTGTTCTGCGATGTTAACCTACTCATTGCTTTCACACCAGCGTTACTAACGGCTTTCGGCACCGATAGAATTCGTGCATCACCCAAAAAGATAAGGCTTGCAATTCCACCCGAGTTATAGAAATTAATCTCAAAACTAATCTTTGCATCCACCAACTCTTTTCTAACTATTGCTGCCTTTACTGCCGCTTTAATTCCGAGCGATTTGGTGGCATCGGGCACATAAATAATATCCGTTAACCCCTTGCCGAAATCTGAACCACTAGTTTCTTTAGGCATTGTAGGGCGCATTTTATAATACATACCACCGCCAAAACCAGTTAAAATAAATGGCCCGCAGGTTATACCTGGCTCTGGTAGGCACAGAAAAGCATCTACCATAAAGTATCGCATTCCACCTTTATTGCCAAAAAGAGCTACTGCATCCGCTTTAAAGTCACCACCAAACTTGGCTGTTATTTCTCCTCTAAAGCCATCGCCATAAATGGGGTCATCGTCTTTAATTTCAAGACTTCCGCTGATTTCGTAAGCTCCAGGTTTTGATGCATTTATGCTTACTTTAGATATTTCGAGACCTTTATATTTCCAATTGTGTGTATCGGCAAGAATAGAAAACCCTAATTCTCCACCAATACCTTCGCCAGACGACTCGGTTAAATTGGCGGTCAAAAGAATTTCTATTGCTGCCAAATCCTCTGAGCGACGGCTAAATGCAAAGGTCTTTATTGTAATAGGAAAGGCTTTAAACTTCATGCCGGATTTTGAAGCAAAACCAAAATAGTCAACATCGAAAACTGGTGGTGCAGCTGAAATGCGCATCTGCTGAAAATCTATTTGGGGCATAGAGGCAATAGTGCTTGTACTGGCAGTATCTTTAGAACAAGCAAATGATATGTTTCCATCTAATGTTGCTGTTGGAACAAATTTCTTGTCGGCATCAATGGCAACCTCTATTTTAGAGGTGTTTAACAAGGTAATGTTAGCGGCCAAAACATTAAACTTAATATCTGTTATCGTGTTTATAGTCATGTGAAAGGCTCCACTTACATCAAAAAAAGCATCGTAAGTTAAGGGCGAAGTAGTTCCAGGAAGCGTGGTAGATCCTTTTATTGCCAGACTTTTAAAGGACCCTGTAAAAAACTCGAGCCCTAAATGTGAAATAGCCATTTTCCAATTACCCAATTGCCCCTCATTAGGTGTGAGAAGATTGTCAACTCCACATAAGCCTGTAAAACCGTTTTCGTCAATCAATAAGTTCTCAGCAAAGAAAGTTGTTGAAGCTCCAGATTTCTTGTTGAATTTAGGTGAAAGTGTTACTGTAGCACTTTTCACACTGAGGCCACGCCATAAATTGGCTTTATCGCCCGTGTAATCGCCTGGGTATTTATCGGGGAAAGAAAATCCTGGTAAATTTGCATAATCGCTGTTGTCGAGAGCAATTTTATCAAACGTAAAACAGACCTCATCAAACCCACGAACTTTTACCGCTGGCAGAGACGTTTCAAGGATGTAATTATTGAAATCGGCAATATTAATGAAGAATTGATTCTTTATTTTTCCAGGTATTTCTGCAAATGTTGTAGGATTAACCTTTACAAAAGCCTTATCACTCAGCTCAATCTCTCCATTGAGGCCAATTTGCTTAAACCCATTACAGTCCCACTCTACATAAGATTGAGGTAGCCAATTTAATTTAGCATCCTTAAATAATTTGGTTGAAAGAGTATCTATTAAAACCAAATTAATTTTACTTTGTAAGCCACCCTTAAAGGTAAAACGGATATTGTCGGCTCTAAAACGAACCTTTTTGCCATCCATGGGGTTTGTTAAAACCATAAACGCACTAAATTCGGCATACTCGGGATGTAACGAGGCCTTATCAATGATAATGGCATAATCATCGCCCTTGTCTCCACCAGCACCAATGCCCACTGGTAACGAAAAAAATGCAGCTGAATCGAGTTTTGCAACCATTCGATTCTCGCTTAAAACTTTTTGTTTTATAACATCGTAGGGATTATCGCTGGAGACAAGCTCTGATAGGTTGGAAGACTCATTTTCTAATGAAACAAAATCGTCGGATTGATCCTCAGTGGATGTAGATTTCTCAATTTCTATAGCAGTTGGCGTATTGCTGGCACTTTCAGACTCGATGTAATTTGCAAATGCGGTGTTGCTAATCAATATCATTAGCAGTAACATCCAAATGCTGAGTATTCTTTGTTTCATTTGCAATATCATTTAGGGTTTAAAGCGAATCGATTTCTCGCCTCTAATTTTATCTTAAAAATTCACCTGATAAGTTGTTTTATTGGCAACAATCCATTGTCGAACATCGACCAAAGCTTTTTCGTAACTCGCCACCTCTAAATCGCCGCTAGCGCCTACCTTAACTGGAAAGTTGTTGACAAAAGGCGCCACAAGCTCTATTAAACGATAGGCGCAGTTTACCATTTCCGAGCTGTCGGGATTAAAACTTGAGCAGTTCATATTATCTACCAAAATGGTTTCTAAGAGATAATCTATGGCGTCTTTGTTCTGGGTGTAAAGAAGATCTGGAATGGCATATTGTATAACCTGATCGTTTATTCCCATTCTCTTAACTCTATTGAAGCAGTAGGCCTTTTGTGTTATATCGTGCATACGCGCCAATGCACAATGTAAAGGCCATATTTCTTTGGTATTCTTGGTGGTTGCAAGGCGTTGTTCGAAAAATGTTGTTAATGAAGTCAGCTTTATTTGTCCCGATAAGCGAATGAGGTCGGTAACATACGATTTGGAGTTCATTACAACCGCAGCCAGTCGTGCTCTCGATTGTTGCGAAAAGTCGGATGACGGAAATTCTGATAATAATTCAATATTGCGCCCTATAAGTGATTGCTCTGCGTCGGCAAGTCCGTTGTCGATAAGCAAGTAAACGGCACGCTCTCTTACATCACTATTGGTTGATTGAAAACCGACCTGATAAATTAAATTGAATAAAAGATATCGAATGTTTGAATTCTCGTTTGTGAGTTGTGTTTCAATTTGCGTAAGCGGTTCAAGAGTGCTGTTTTGTTTTACAAACAGCTCTTGATCAGCATAATATGATTCGCCGTTGTGGCTCTTTTTAATGATTTCATTTAACAACTCCCGACCTTGAGCAAAGGCATAATTCGAGGCTAAAATAAGTGCAAGCGCAAGGTGTAGTTTTCTTAACATAGCTGATTTTCATCAATTTCCAAAATAAAGGCACAAACTTACAAAATTATCTTTAACATTTTCTTAACTTCTTAAGTTATTGCGTTTAAATGAAATAATTAATAGATTTTTTAATGTTAACTGTGTCTGTAAATTGATTTCTGATTCACGCCTAAGCGCCTACCTAATTTTAAAAACCCGTTATGGGCGTATTAAAACATCCTTACATAGATGAATATCAATGCTGTTGCTCGTGAACTATAAAAATTTAAACAAAAATTATAACTTCACATCCACCTTTTATATATCGAAATGAGCAAGTCTGTATTATTAACAATTTGTTTGGTAGTTATTTGTTTTAGTGACACGAGTAGTCAACAAAAGTTCAAACGCTTTGGGCTTGAGGATGGCTTGTCTAATTTAACGACTGAGTGTTTCTGCCAGGACTATCTGGGTTATATGTGGATTGGCACATCGCATGGGCTGAATCGTTACGATGGTTATAATTTTACGAACTATTATAATTCAAAAAACGATTCACTTTCAATTGCCGACAACCAAGTGCTTACCGTATATGAAGACCGCTTAAAGAATCTTTGGATTGGCACGTATAGTGGACTACAGCTTTATAACCGAAATGAAAATAATTTCACACAAATCTCACTGCCCGACGGAAATTTCTCTGTGAAATCAATCTTACACGATAGTAAGGGCAACTTGTGGATAGGCACAAATGGTGGAAGTTTGTATATGTACTCATTCAGTGAAAAGAAAGTTGTTTTATCAAAATATCCTCAACTAAAAGGATTCAGCATCGTTTGTATATTTGAAGATAAAGTGGGTAATATTTGGTTGGGCACAGAAAACAACGGCGTACTAATAATTGAACACGACAGATTAAAACCGTTTGATTATAAAAGCAATGCCTCTGGTGCGGTTAAAGAATTTGATTTTTCAAACTCAAAAATAAGGAGTATCGTTGAAGATGTAAATGGAAATATCTGGCTAGGTTCTTATGGCAATGGTGTTTTCATTTATAATCCTTCAAAAAAACGAATGGTAAAATATTCCGATATAGGTTTTCCTGACCATTCTGGACTAGTTATGAAAATAATTAATGATTCGAATAATAAGATATGGGTGGGTATCG
>JAYVSA010000266.1:0-3165 GCA_043775765.1 Breznakibacter sp.
CATAATAGGCGTAATTTCCAACATTGTCGTTTCCAACAATACCCCAGCCAGCTCGTATTTTAAGATCGTTAATTTTTGGTACGTTGGCCATAAAATTCTCTTGTGAGATTCTCCAACCAGCAGATGCCGAAGGAAAATATCCCCAACGAGTTTTTGGGCCAAAATTGCTCGATCCATCGGCTCTGAAGTTAGCCGTTAAAAGATATTTATCGGCGTAAGCGTAATTTAAACGACCTAAGAACGATGAATTAGATTTTTCTTCTTTAGTATTTTGAGCCGCCGTAGTTGTTGCGCCAGCATTAGTAGTTGGAATAGTTGAGCTACTAAATGTGGTTGTTTCAACGTTGCTTTTCTCCCAGAGTGTTTTTTGAATAACTGTTCCTGCTAATACTTCGAAAGCACTCTCTTTAATTTTTTTATTGTAGGTTAATGTGTTTTCGAAAATGTAGTAGTTGGTTCTGTTCGTATTGTTTTTGGCAATACCTTGTTTTGCACGTCCATAGCTTGTTTTGTATGGATCTAAGAAATAGTCATAAATATCGTTGCTATGGTCGATGCCTAAATTACTCTTAAAGGCTAAATCTTTAATTGGATTAATCTTCACAAAGGCATTTCCTAAAAGACGATTGCTGGCATAACCTCTTTGCGCTCCATCGGTACTTGAAATTGGGTTTTCCCAATCTTGGAATGGGTTGCTTGTAAAGGTGCCATTAGCATTGTAAATGCCTATTACGGGCGGTGTACTGATAGTTCCTAAGAGAACTCCACCCTTACTCACGTTTGTATTATCGGTAACATCAACATCAGAGTACTTGGTGTAAGCAATGCGAGTTCCAATATTCATCCAGCTATTAACTTCTTGGTCGAGGTTTATTTTAAAGTTGGCACGTTCCATCTCTGAACTTCGAACCGCACCTTGTTGTTTCATATAGCCACCCGAGGTAAAATAGTTGGTCTTGTCGCTCTTTCCCGATACAGATACTTGCACGTTTTGCGAAACACCGTTTTGAAAAACTTCTTTCTGCCAGTCGGTGTTTTTGTTGTATTTTGTCCAATCTGTGCTTCTGCCCATCTCAGTCATTAAATCACGATATTGTTCGCCATTTAAAACAGGAAGGGTTTTCCATACAGTTGATGAACCACCGTAGATGTCAATGTTTACAACTGGTTTATCGGTACGACCTCTTTTGGTTGTAATAAGTACCACACCGTTTCCACCTTGTGCACCATAAATTGCGGACGAAGAGGCATCTTTAAGTACAGTTAAACTCTCAATATCTGATGGGTTAATTGAACGCGTATCCGTTGTTGGAACACCATCTACCACATAAAGAGGTTCGCTACTGGCTTTAATAGAGCTGGTTCCACGAATGCGCATACTCAATCCTTGTGAGGGTTTGCCCGAGCTTGCAATAACTTGCACACCTGCCGCTTTTCCCTGAATCAGAGATCCTACCTGAGTGTTTGGGCGATCTGCCATATCATCGGCATTCACTAGTGCTACCGAGCCTGTTACGTCTTTTTTCTTTTGAGATCCGTAACCCACTACCACCACTTCGCTAATCTCCTTAAATTCACTTTGAAGAGCCACTTCAATAACGCTTCTTGTGCCAATGATTTGCTCCGACGATTTCATTCCAATGAAGCTATAAACTAGGGTCGAATTCTCTTTTAAATCAGCTGTTATGTTATAAACGCCGTCTAAGTTGGTAACGGTTCCCGATGTTGTTCCTTTTATCGAAATGGATACGCCAGGAATTGGATCTCCGTTGCTGTCGGTTACTTTTCCTGTAATCGATTTACTTTGGGCAAATGCACCCATCGAAAAGGAACATAGTAGTATGCCTAAAAGCAGTAACTTGTTTATTTTAAGGAATCTAAAAAAATCCCTCTCTCTCGTTCTTCTCATAAGATTTTGTTCTTAGATATTTATTATTAAAAGCATGAAATTGTAAAGCATGATTTGCACTTACTCTCTTTAGGTGTTAGATTAAATCATTAGAAAATTACAGGGTAATAAATTTTTGCATGTTGAATGTTTTTTAGTGAATAGATCTTTATTAACAACGAAGGTTCATTTCGATAGATGAAATGCTTTTCGTGTTACTAAGACAAAGAGAGTGTTAAAAAATGTATTCAACTATTTGATGTAGCAACAAAGTGGACTTTGTGGATTATTTAATCCATTTATATTGCTCATTTTGTGCGCATTGTGGTTTTTGTTTTGGCGCAAATAAGTAGACATCATAAAATAGAAATAGCCTTAAAAAAGGCTATTTATTCTATAATTGTTAAAAAGATATTCGTTTTCTAAAGGGCGCCAGCTTTTGTGAAGATGCCTATTTTCATAACTAAGTTTTCAAAGTCTTCGCGGGGAACTATAGACTTGTTTTTAATTTTAACGCGGTAGTTATAAATGGTGTTAACGGAGTAACGTAAAAGGCCTGCAATTTTAGAGCTATCTGATATACCCAGTCGAATTAAAGCAAAAATACGGAGTTCGGTGTTTAATAATTCACCCTTTTTGAGTGGTATGTGCTCCTCCTCTATCAGTAGGGCATTGAGCTCCTCCACAAAGTTAGGATAGATGCTCAAAAAGGTATTGTCGAAGTTTTCATAAAACTCTTTTAACTCATCGTCGATAAGACTTTTAGACTTGGTGTATTCAAAGAGTTCGGCTACTTTGTGGGAAGCTATTTGCTTGTTAACCACACGTCTATAATTGTCGAGTTTATCAATATAATTAGAGCAGATACCTATAAAATTACCAATATATTGCTCTTTTACGTGGTTCGATTCGGCCAATTCAATATTGAGAGAGTTCAGTTTCTCATTGCTCGTATTGAGGTTCTCGTTTAGCTCTTTAAGTTGATTATTAACCATTTGTAAGTCGCTTCGTGCAATGCTGAGTTTTTGCATCTGACGGTAAATGAAAAACATGGCCAATAAAACTATTATACTTAAAATGCTAATAATGATGAGCATTGCTCTGAGTTTCGATTTTTGGCTCTCGGTTTTAATTTGATAGGCTAAGTTAATAACGGGGAGTATGTTCGATATCTCTATAAATCGAAGTCGGGAATTGAAAAAAGAGGCATCGTCAAATGCAAACTGAATGTAATTGTGTGGCCTTTCGATGTCGCTCTCGTTATAGAGTAACATGGC
>JAYVSA010000267.1:0-6178 GCA_043775765.1 Breznakibacter sp.
GTCTATTACTATCGGATTCGAGCGAACATGGGTGATGAGATTATTTACAGCACTGAAAACGTGCTTACATTTAATAATGATATAACTATAATTCCAATAGAATTTAAGCAGTTATCTGATAGTTCAGTAGTTTTGCAAGGTTTGATGAATTCTTACGGAAGTTTCTTGACAAATATAAAATTCCAGTACGGACTAACTGAAAATTATGGCGATTCAATAACTGGTACACCTAATTACGTTTATAATTATGCAACTACTTTGGTC
Source organism: Breznakibacter sp. (assembly GCA_043775765.1). Classification (GTDB taxonomy): domain Bacteria; phylum Bacteroidota; class Bacteroidia; order Bacteroidales; family Marinilabiliaceae; genus JAGPHP01. The sequence continues at coordinate 265 of JAYVSA010000267.1, forward strand.
ACTTCCACACTCTCTCATATATCTCCTTTGATTAGATACTATGCCAGAATAACGGCTACTAATGGATTAAAAAGTTATTACTCTAATTCATTTACATTCATGCTCTCACCAACTGGATTGGATAGTTTGGCGGATAAATGCAAAGTCGTAATCTATCCAAATCCGGCAAAAGATTATATTACTATCTTTTCGGAAGAAAGGGTTGATGAAATTGAAATATATGATTCATCTGGAAAGCCGTCGATAATTTCAAACAACGAGACAGAAATCAATATCTCTCAATTGCCTAAGGGAATCTACTTTATCCAAGTTCATGTTGGAGATCATCTTGTTATGAAGAAAATGGTGAAGAACTAATCTTTGTGTTTTTGTTATACATTTAAGATAAAAAGAGAACAAATTATACAGAAATAGCATCTAATGCATAACTTACACCTATAGGTATTTGGTTGATTGACTTGTATTACGAAGGTTTTGCTCCCGCATTCATCTTGTCTCAGGGCAACAGTGAACACTACCGCCAAATGCCGTTTTTAGTTTGATTTAGCTATTTAATATCAGATTATAAGGCATCCTTAAGAGTGCAAGTAATATCATCGGCCAAGTTTAACGTAATCTTGGCCGATGATGTGATCACAAAGACAGGCATGTTTGTAATTAGCTTCTACCCATAATTCGTGTTAGAGGTTTAACATGAAGCGATAATGTTTAAAAATTCACCACTTATTTTTTGGAGCCTTAGTGGGAGTCACTCTCGCCCCGCACCAAAAAACTTACGTAAACTCTTAATTTTAATGATCCTCGCAATTAGTAATGATGTCTAACTCGCACTTTGGGCTCAATCTAATTATGATTAATTACCAATAACAAGTTTGGTTGTTCTAGATAAACCATCCCCTTTGATAACAACAGTGTAAACTCCACTTGCAAGCGACGATACGTTTACATTTTTAGTTTCGCTATTAACAGTCTCACACATTACCTGCTGACCCGATATGTTGAAGATTTGCAATATGCTGTTGTTTTGTATGCCTAACAGATTAACTATTCCATCTGTTACAGGGTTTGGATAGATTGTAAATACAGATTTATCAGTTTCTATTTTAACTTCAGGCGCTATAAGCAATGATTTGGTAGAGGGTGCATAAGCAAATGATTCCCAGCCAGAAACTGTTTCACGATTACAATTCATACCCGAATAAGAACCACCTTCCGAACTAATAAATTTACCATTAAACCCTTTAAGAGCTACATTTCCATATACATCAACCCATTCAAAAGCCTCCCAACCACCAATAGCTCCACTGGTACAGCTTATCGCTTTATTTCCATTCCAAGAGTTAACATATTTACCATTGTTACCAAGAAGCGCAATTTTCCAATCACCGGCATCTACAATCGTAAATTTCTCCCACGTACTTGCTGCACCGCTAGTGCATGTCATAGCTGGACCACCATCTTGAGAGTTTACATATTTGCCGCTATTTTGAAGCCAAATAACACTACCTGTAGGCCAACCTGGGCGAAGAGTGTTTTGAAGTGATGATACAAATGTACAAGACTGAATTCTAACGTTATTACAAAGATCTCTTAAACAACTCTCTACATTGGCAACCGATGGCCTTGCTACTACTCCATCATTGATATAGTTAGTAATTTGATCCCAACCTGCTGGTGAGTTAAAAGAGTAGATAGAACGATCGGTTGCTTGACGCTTCCAAGCCCAAAAAGCCCAGCCCACATTCTGAGTTTCATACTTAACTCTTGCATTTTTAACCCAAGAAGCATTATTTTCGCCAAATTCACCAGTAAAAAGAGGTACTCCAACCTCATTTGCTAAGCTTATACGAGTGGAGAGATCTGGGTTTGGATCAGATTCGTTTTGATCTCCATAATAGTGCGATTCAAAGACTAAATTTTTATCCCACTTCTGACCACGCATATCCCAGAAGTCCGCTCCCGAATAATTACCCTCTGCAAAGATTAGGTGATTTCCGTCAACAGCACGGATCTGCTCAGTCATCGCTATATACGATTGTTTTAGAAGGTACTTTTTGGCGTTGTCATTAAGTACAGGTTCGTTTAAAAGATCGTAACCAGCAATCCAAGGGTTATTTGTGTATTTGGCAGCAATTAAGCGCCACACTTTACCTGCAATTGTAACATTATTCCAATCATTCCAAAAGTTTACTATACCCGAACGATCATCGCTACTGTAATTATCGCTATGATAACCAGGATTTTGGCATCCAGGCGCACAGTGCATACAAAATATCACATGAATACCATTATTCTGGGCCCAAGTAGCCGCTTTATCAAGCCATGTGAAACCATCATTTTTGGTAGACCAGCCGTTCCAGAACATGTTGTAATGAAATGGAATACGAATAACATTATAGCCTAGCGCCTTTGCTTTCTGAAAATCGGCCTCAGTGATGTAAGAGTTGCGCCAATTTGTTTCAAACGTAAGGGTTTTAGACTCATCGTTTCCTAAAAGCGATTTAATAGATGATCTGATGGCTGACGGCGAAGCGTGACCATTCTCTTTCAAATTCATCATATACCCTTCCCAAACAAGCCAGTTGCCAAAATTAATACCTCGAAGGGTAATTGGATTTCCATCTTTTAAAATTTTATTATTACCAGTTGTCAACCATTGTGCATTTACCGAAGTAAACATCACCATTAACCCTGTAATAAACAGGTACTTTAATGATTTTTTCATGAGATTAATTAATTGAGGTTAAAAAATATTTGTGTTTTCTATTTTCAGATGCCTTATCTCTGCATCACAAAGAGAGTGTTAAAAATTGTATTCAATTGATTTGCATAGCAATAAAGTGGATAAAGTGTTGTTTTTTGTAGGGGTAAGTTATTGGTTTTTAAGATATTGATTTTATGTTGATATATAAAAAAAAGTAGAATACATAAAAGTATTTTACCTTTTTGAGTACTGTTTTTGATATTTTTTTTCGCAAATGTGAAAATATGTTTGTTTTGAGAACTTCTGTTTTCTATTGAATTGGTAATTGAAAAAAGGGAGTTCCTAGCATATCATTCTTATCAACTGTCGCACACAATTTTACCCCTCAGCTCCTGTGCGATTCTTTACGGGGCAAAGCGGCAAAGCCGAGCGGTATCTCGTTGTGTTCTATGACTTAGTAAGTGTACACGATGCCGTTCGGCTTTGCCCTGCAAAGAAGCGTGCGGCAGCAAACAGCTCTTGTTGGTAGCCTAAAGGTATTTAATACTATTGCGGAGAACCATTTTTTAGCTACTTTTAGTTTCTAGATAGACTGGTGATGTATGCCATTTTTGAGAAGTCTGCGAGTTCGTTATTGTTTCAATAAAGAACTGAACGAATGAACTATTTGGGGTTTATTTTATAGTGTAAAATTAAGTATATAAGTAATTTAATAAGAGGAGAATAGATATGTCGGTAAATGCAGCATTTATTTTTGTAGCCCCTGAGGTTGATAGCAATATTCATAGGGCAACAATAAATTCACCCATAGTAAACTTGTCGGTTGTAGGGGTGAGAAATTATGAAGAAGCTCAAAAAGTTGCTTTGCAATTGGTGGAAGATGGTGTTACTGCAATTGAGTTATGTGCTGGATTTGGAACGGAAGGAACGGCGTTAGTAGCGAAGGCTGTAGGCGACAAAGCAATAGTAGGTGTTGTTCGTTTTGATCTTCACCCAGCTTTTGAACATCAAAGTGGAGATAAGCTTTTTAATTAAAGATTATCTTTAAAAGATCTGACAAAAAACTAATTGGTGGAGAATGGGTTTAATAGGAATTGTTAAACCCATAACTTTATCGAGATAATTTGTTTGAGTTGTTTTTTTAGGTAACTAATACCATTCAAAGAATCACGCGGTAGCAAAAGGGTAGTGCGGAAAGTGAAAAAAGTATCGAAGTTGAATATATAAAAGTATAAGTGATGCTCTGTTATTGCAATTCAAATAAACCCTATAGTGAGTGCTGCGAGCCCATCATACTTGGTTCAAAAGAGGCCCAAACGGCTGAGCAGTTAATGCGCTCGCGTTATAGTGGCTATGTGGTGGCCGATATCGATTATCTGATGAAGAGCCATCACTCAACTACTCGTCCTTTGAAGGAGAAGCAAAGCATATTGAAATGGACAAAATCTATTAAATGGATGGGTTTGACAATTGTAGCCACACAAAATGGGTTGGCTACTGATAACGATGGATACGTTGAGTTTAAAGCCTTGTTTATGGAGAATGGTAAGATGGGTTGTATACACGAAAACTCCTATTTTGTAAAAGAGAACAACATTTGGTATTATAAATCGGGCATACATAAATGATGGATTCTCTAGCCTTAAAGTATGGTTTACACAGAAGTGTTAAACTCGAACAACTTGCCGAAAATCATATTGGTATAGTTAAGCGAGTTAAAAGTCGCATTATTCAAAAAGATGCCCTGAAAATTGTTGTTATAGCCAATGTTATTAGGAGACAAAATTCAAGTATGCAGGTGAGTTTGCTTTGCAACGCTAATATTTGCTCAAAATCATTGGCTTTACTAAGTGAGAATGGCATTGAAGTGATTTTTGAATAGAATAGAGAAGTCTAATTGTCTGTCGTTTGCCCATTCCTATTTGTAACTGTACTCTTTATGCAAATTCGATCCTAAGTAAAAAATATATTACATTTGAATCATTCAATAACTCTCCTTTCAATTATGAAAAATCATACTACAACACTTTCTTCTGTTCTTATTTGTTTCATCTCCATAGCCTTGTGTTCCAACAGTGTGGCTCAAGGGAGGGCCGCGGTAATATCAAAATCGTTTGAGCTTAAATACGATACCGCCTGTAAGGTAACTCAGTCGTACGATGTGCCCGAATATTTTGTATCCTCATCGCCTCAGTCGAGAGAGTTTATAGGTTTTCAATTAGGTGAAAATATTATTTCTTATGCGGTTTCACCAGTGGGCGATTGTTTCGGGGTAATAGTTGAAAAGGGCGGATCGCGTAATTTGCTAATTTTTGATACGCACAGTAAAAAGAGACTTTTCGAATATATTTTACCCGCATCAGAGAAGATTCGAAATCTTTGTTGGCATCCAAAGGCCAATGCTCTTTTCGTCATTGGTGGTTCAGCTGAAGAGTTCACCGTTTATCGATTAACCAAGGGGCCGAAGGCGTGGGATATGACGCCAATTTACATGTCCACTCATGCTCTCACGAACCTGATGGCGGCACCGCTTCCCTATGTGACGAGTTGGGATAGCGAGACGAAAACATCCTATTATGCTTATCGACTTTTGTTTGCAGAAGCCAATGCGGATGAACTAACTACTCGAATCATCTCAATTACAGAGTCGGGGAGTAAAGACTACCAGGTTATTGGGCCGAGCGAAACAATGACTAAGACATTGTACGAGGAGGAACAGCCAAGCTTTACCACCGCTACGAGTACAGCAGTGCCAATGTCGTTCCATCCCAGTGGTGAACGTTTGCTTTTCAGAAATCAAGATCAGGGTTTTTCCTTTTTAGAATATGGTAATTCATGGGGTGACGATAGCTCTCAAAACTCTTTTCCCACAGCTGATGTGATGGAGTATATGCCCAATGGTTTGGGCTTTTTAACTTGGCGTAAGGATAAGAAAGGGGTTGGTTATTATAATATTATTACGAATAAAGAGATATTTCTGCTCGGTGATGTGCAATTTATGCAGGCGCCTAAAGTTCTTCCCGATGGAAAATCTATTATTGGCGTAACGCTTAATGTAGATAAAGAGCAACTTGCAATAATACCGATAGTAACTCCGTTGCCCGATGTTCAAAATGCCTATCTGTTTGCGAATTCGGAGCGAGAGATGAATTTGTACTCCGATAAACAAGGGCTTTTTAGACCCAACTGCGCGGAGCAACTCTTTCAGAT
>JAYVSA010000268.1:0-3864 GCA_043775765.1 Breznakibacter sp.
GGAAGAGGTGGCAATGCAGATTGGACTGATTCAAGGAACACTAATGCCGAAAATTACGAATCCGACGATGCTGATTTTTGCAGGTGATCATGGTTTGACGGACGAGAGAATTAGTCCGTACCCAAAGGATGTGACGTTTCAAATGGCGATGAATCATGTGGCGGGTGGCGCCGGAATTAGTGTGTTTTGTAAAAATAATGGCATTAAGTTGCGGGTGATTGATGCGGGTGTAGACCATGATTTTCCGACCGATTGCGGTATTACAAACGCGAAAATTGGCTACGGAACAAAGAATATGATGCACGAACCAGCAATGAGTTTGGAAGAGTGCCGATTGGCCCTAAAAGGTGGTTGCGAACAGGTTATTTTGGAGGCCAAACTGGGGTGTAACACTATTGGTTTTGGCGAAAAAGGGATTGGAAACACCTCGGCTTCATCGCTGTTGATGCATAGTTTTTTGGGATTATCTATTGAAGAGTGCACGGGCATTGGCGCGGGTATGGTGGGTGCCGATTTAGACCATAAGACACGGGTATTAAAACGTGTAAGCGAGAAGCACAAGCCTGTTTCGGCAATGGATAAACTGGCTACTTTTGGCGGTTTTGAAATTGCCATGATGGTGGGTGCAATGTTGGAAGCAAAGGCTCAGAACATGGTTGTTTTGATTGATGGTTTTATAGCAACAGCCTCTTTATTAGTGGCTTATAATTTCAATAACGATATTTTAGAGAATTGCATATTTTGCCATACCTCGGCTGAAAAGGGTCATGATTTGCTTTTGAAGCACTTTAAGGCAGAACCGCTTTTGAACTTGCGCATGCGTTTGGGCGAAGGAAGTGGCGTGGCGGTGGCATTGCCAGTTATTAAATCGGCGGTGGATTTTATTACTCAGATGGCCAGCTTTGAAGAGGCGGGCGTATCGAATAAAGATTTGGTGTGCTAAAACGTGAATTTAATTTAATGCTTACAGCGGTGATGTTCTACACCATTATACCCGTTGGAAACAGGCCGTTTGCAGATGGCATGATGGGTAAAAGCACACGCTACTATCCGCTTACGGGTTTGCTGGTGGCGGGTATTGGAGTAGGAGTGTTTTTGCTGGCGTCGTATACCTTGCCTTTTATGGTGGCCGTGGCGTTGAGTATGGCGTCTACCACCTTTGTAACGGGGGCTTTTCATGAAGATGGAATGGCCGATAGTTGCGATGGTTTTGGTGGTGGTTATACGCGCACGCGCATTTTGGAGATTATGAAGGATAGCAGAATAGGAACCTTTGGTGCAACGGGATTATTCTTTGTTTTGCTGATAAAATTTAGCGCCTTGGCAAGCTTGCAACCACTCTGTTTCCCGTGGGTTTTAATGGCTGCGCATGGCTTAAGTCGAGTTTTACCAGTGGTGGTTATTTACTCGCTCAACTACGCTCGAAATGATGATGGAACAAGTAAGATAAAGTCTGTTTCGGAGAAAGGGAGCATGGGTGGTTTAATGGTAGCACTGTTCTTTGGAATGGCGTTTCTAGTGTTTCTGCCGTGGAAGTCGGTATTGCTGATTTGCGTCCTGCTGGCAGTGGTTTATACCATTTTTGTAACCTATATAAACAAACGAATTGGCGGATTTACCGGTGATACGCTCGGGGCTTTGCAACAGATAAGTGAGGTTGTTTTTTATTTAGGGTTTTTGATGAAGGCATAAAGCAATTAGCGCGTAAAGGGAGTATGAAAAACACTCGGCGGTCTCTTTACATAACACTTCTTTGCCAACAAAATAGTATAACAAATGACAAAAAAATCAACTCTTCGTCCAATCATGTTTGTTGGAACGGGTTCAGATGTTGGAAAGAGCGTGCTAACAGCGGGTTTCTGCCGTATCTTTTTGCAAGATGGCTACCACCCTGCCCCATTTAAGGCGCAGAATATGTCGCTCAACAGCTATGCCACTCCCAACGGGTTAGAGATTGGTCGCGCACAAGCCATGCAGGCCGAAGCGTGCGGCATTCCATGTAGTTCAGACATGAATCCAGTTCTGCTAAAGCCCAATAGCTACATGAGTTCGCAGGTTGTATTGAACGGCAAAGCTATAGGCAACCAAACCGCCAAAGAGTACTTTTTAAAAACCGATCGGGAATCGTTATTTGGAGAGGCCACCAAGGCTTACCGCAGACTCGAAAAACACTACAACCCCATAGTATTGGAGGGTGCAGGCAGCATCAGCGAAGTAAATTTGTGGGATAAAGACATTACCAACATGAAAATGGCGCTCGAAACCAATTCGGCCGTTATGCTAGTGGCCGACATCGACAAAGGTGGCGTATTTGGCAGTGTTTACGGCACTATTCAGCTTCTTCCGCCTGCCGAAAAAGCGCTCATCAAAGGCATTATTATCAATAAATTCAGAGGCGATATATCACTCTTCGACAAAGGAAAAGATATTCTAGAAGAACTTACGGGCATTCCTGTTGTGGGTATAATTCCTTGGTTTAAAGATATTTATATTGATGATGAAGATTCAGTAGTCATCGATTCAAAACAACAACAAAGCAGTAACGATAAAATCAATATTGCGGTGGTGCTGCTCAAGCACATCTCCAACTTCACCGATTTTAACTACCTCGAACGTCTGCCACAAACACATCTCTTCTATACCAATAACCCAGAAGAACTTGCCAATGCCCACATTATAATTATACCGGGGTCGAAAAATACCATTTCAGATATGATGAACCTGCGCACCACTGGAATGGCGAGCGCAATAATGGCTCAACACCAAGCGGGTAAGGCAGTTTACGGCATTTGTGGTGGTTACCAAATAATGGGAGAGATGATTTTTGACCCCAATCACGTAGAGGGCGATATTGAGCAAATTCCAGGATTGGGATTACTGCCCATCATCACCACCATGACGGGGGCTAAAACCACGGAACAGGCTGAATTTCAGTTCTTAAACCACCAAGCAATTTGCAAAGGGTATGAAATTCATGTGGGTGAATCGGTACCTAAAACGCCATCGCCACTCTGCAAACTCTCAAACGGTAAGGATGACGGTTATTTTGTGAATTCAAAAACATGGGGAAGTTACTTACATGGCATTTTCGACAACGAACTTATAATCAATTATATACTTGAGCAAAATGGCATTGCAACAAGTGAAATACTTGAAGACAACGCCTCGTTTAAAGATACTCAGTACAACAAGCTTGCCGACCATGTTCGTAGAAACGCCAACCTCGACTATATATACAAAATCCTTAAAAACAACGAGTAACAGGTATGATACACGGTCACGGAAACGATTTAGCCAACTACCAAACAGATATCATTGCCGATTTCAGTTCCAATATTTGGTATGGTGGAATGGATGCACAATTGCACCGTTTTTTAAGTGAACACATCACCAATCTGGCCAACTATCCAGAGGTAGATGCAAGCAGTCTAAAACAGAACATCGCCAAACATCATGCGGTTAATTATGAGCAAGTTACGGCTTTTAATGGATCAACCGAGGCATTTTACACCATTGCTCAGGCTTTTAGTGGCAAAACATCGAATATAATCATTCCATGCTTTTCGGAGTATGCTGATGCGTGTAGTATTAATAATCACAAAATAAACTACGTAGAGAGTGAATCCAATTGGCAGTCGTACGATTTCAGCAACCAATTAGTCTGGCTGGCAAACCCAAACAATCCCGATGGCAAAACTCTTTCGCTCACAGAGATCAGAAACCTGCTCATTAGCAATGAATCGGCCATTTTCATTCTCGATGAAGCCTATATCGACCTCTGTTTTGGTGTAGAAACGGCCATTCCACTTTTACAACATCACCAAAACCTCATTATCATTCGCTCGCTCACTAAAGCGTTTGTAG
>JAYVSA010000269.1:0-13695 GCA_043775765.1 Breznakibacter sp.
AAATTAATATTGTATAAAAGCTTTTCTAACCCATCTAAATCAACAGCCCAAATTGGCGTATTACTTGCAAACTGATAAGGTGTCAGTTCAGGATAACTCTTAGTCAACGGATCCACGCTCAAGAACTTTGCAATACCCGGGTTATAAATCCTAAAGCCATAATCGTAAGCCGTCATGCCCCATTCGCCCTTGTCATCCTTCTCCTTACCATTAAACCCATACCTATACTTATCGCTGTTGGTAGATATTGAGCTTATTGTCATACCAAACGGGTAATATTCGGTAGAGGCAATAAGGGTTGGTTGCACCAAGCTGCCTACCTTTTTTAGGCTACTGCCTACTACGGCGCGCACGTTGCCAAGGTGGTCGGTGAGTTCATATTGTTTGTTGTTCATCTTGCGCGTTGTTACCCCATCGAAATTACTCTTTTGGAAGCGCAATTGCAAATTATATGCTGTTTGGCCACTGGTAGGTGCCATAATTGGGAATGAATAAAGAGTTGTTTGGCTAAAAATACCATTATTTACTGGCGCTGTACCATTGGTAATGGAGTACTCCAAAACGCCAGGGTAGAGTGTCTTGTCGATATCGAGCGCTAGGTTATAGGCGTTACTCGAAGCCATTTTAAGATCCACATTAATGCCTGAATAGGCTTTGATGGTTTGGATTTTAGCCGCCGTGGTGGTAAGTGTTAACGCCAACGTAGATTGCCAGTTGCCGTTGAGCCCACTACCTGCAATGGCACCTGATGTTGCTACCGGTACGTCCATTTGACCGCCAGCTGTGGGGAAATTAATGCGTTTCACCTCAAGGCCATTGCCTAAACGTATGCCCAAACGAGAGCTTCCATAAATAGGTTGCTCGGTAAGGGTTATTGGTAAGTCAATACCTGTGCGTGGAGCTAGGGCAAGCACTGGTGAGGCCGTATAGGTACTCATAACATTGCCTTGTGCATCGCGCACATAAAAGGTGGTAGTAGTAATGCCCGGTTTGCCGTTTACGGTTGCGCCTACAACTTTTTTGGTTACCCTATTACCCGATGGGTCGTAGGTAAATAAGATGGTGCTGCCGTCAAGTTTAGTAATGCGCGATACTTTGCCATATACGGTCCACTCTATTTTGTTAATTTTCGCGCTGTCGTCTCGTATCAAATTGCCAATTAAATCGTAACCGTAATTTCTTAAGCTTTGGTTATCCACATCATCGGTAAACGCGCCCGCAGCAACGTTATCGGTAACTTGCGAGAGTCTGTTGGTTTTTGTTTTAGTAACGGGATCTGTCTCATATACATAAGACAAATCATCCATTGCAGTGGCATTGTTGGCATTGCGCTTTAATGACATCAGGTTGCCATTGCCATCATAGCTATAGCTGGTTTTATAGTCGCTAATAGGATACCAACCTGCACGACCTAATAGTTTGTTAAAATAACCCTCCTTAATACGGTTTAGTTTGTCGTACACAAACTGTTCACCAAGCAATGGGTTATAACTTAAAGAGCCGTCAGACAATGGCGTTGCTACTTGGTGCGCCCAACCACTAATGTTGCCATTATATAAGTTGCGGTTATTAATTGGCTGAATTTCAACTTTAGAGGGGGAAACAGCTGCATCGTAAACAGAGTTCTTATTTTTAAAATCGCCTTGATAATAAGTTAGAATCATGCCAAACAAATCGCGTGGCGCTTTACCTGCAGTACCCAAGCCATCGCCTCCTGGGTCTCTATCTCGTTGTAATTCGGGATTATTAATGGCCTTAAGCCAACCCTGAATGGTATATACATAATCGACTCCTTGTACTTTGTCTTTACCCAGTACGGTACGCTTAAGCGGCCCGTGTTTGTAATATTCGTAAGCGGCATCTGTTTCCCAAACAGCACCATTGTCCGATGTCTCAGCCATTTTAATACGGTTATCATCGTCATATTGGTATCGGTGGAAAAACTGATCGGCTTTACCCTCGTTATAGGCCACCTGTGTTACCTTACCACTTATAAGATCATATTGGTAACTAATGCTTTTTTGCCCAACTAATGGTATATCCTGCACCATCCACTCCACATTGCCGTGTGGATCGTAGCTGTAGTAGGTCGAAACCACGTCGCCCGGCACATACGTTGATCCAACCTGAGTGCCAGCATTATAACATACGGTATAACTAACTCTATTGAGTAGATAACGTTGTGCATTGCCGTTGCATGTAACTGTGCTAGCGTTGCTATAATAGGTAAGTGTTCGTTGCGCCACAGCAGGCTCTGCGATACTCGATTGTGGAAAACAGTTCTCCAATGTAGCTGTTTTGTCTTGCGCAAAGATGGTTGCTTGATCACTCACCAAATCACCCCATTCGGCGTAAGGGATGCCGCCTTGCCCAAGCACGCCTTGTCCCACCTCACGGATACGTCCTAGCTGGTCGTACTTGGTGTAAGAGAAGGTCTTATCCACGTTTTGTTGTGCATTCTGTGAAAAACGTAACTGACCCGCATTATTGTATAAGAAGTTTGTTACGCCAGCATCGGGCGTTTTTTGCCACACCATCTGCCCAAGAGAGTTGTAACGATACTCGGTAAGCATGGTATGTCCACCAGTGTTATTGTTTTCGGCTTCCCAAGCGGTTGCGGCATTTGCGTCATCTAGCGGACATAATTTCACACCTTCAGGAGCCACAGTTCTTATTAAATTACCAGCTCTATCGTAATAGTAAAGGGTGTATTGGAAACCTTGGGTTTTATATTCCATGGTTAATTCATCATTAAGCATCTCCATAGATAAACAGAGATGCTCCATGGTGCCTTGCGTTGCCTTACCTCTTGCTTGCGCGCACTCGGTGGCTTTTTGGGTCATTATCTTAGAAGCCTCACTAGCGGCAATGCCAGCCATCACATTGGTACGTATCTCAGGTTTTGCCTCTGAAGGCACATCTAAAACGCGTGTTTTCCAGGTGAAATTAAGAAGGTAATTGCGCTCAGACATATTTTGGGGCACAAGAAATGGCACTTTTGGCGCTTGACCACTACACACCGAAGTGGCTTGATCTACGCTATTTAGTTCGCATCCTGCCTCATCGGTAACAACAATATAATATCTATAGCCTGGTTTAACAACACTTAAATCGCTTTTCGAGACTGCCTCTGTTGTAATCCCGTCAGCTCCAGCCACAACCACATCGGTAAACACAGTATTGCCATAAATAGTCGGATAAAGATTTATCATAAATTTGGCAAAAACCCCTATCCCTTCAATGTGTTGTCCAAAAAATTGTTTCACTTGCACCCACTTAAAGGTATATCTCTTGCCCGTTTCGGCACCAGACAAGGTGGCTTTAATCTGGCAATTACTATTTGCATCGGGTAAAGTAACCGTAAGATTACCCCACGGAGCTTTGGCGGCTACACGCACTGTAGCCACAGGATCTTTTGTATTGCATCCACGTTCATCTTGAACCCACAAACTATAATCGACATCAGGTGTTAAGCCCGTTACCAAAGCAGAGTTAGTAATCAAAGTACTGCCTTGCTTCCAAGTATATTGACAAATACCTTCGCCACCTGTAGCGTCGGCTAAAGCCCAGCTGTCGTCACCTCCCGGACAGGTACTCGGTTGTGTTTGGGTAGTAATGGTTAGAAAATCGGTATCATCTACCTTAAATGTTGTACTGGTAACGACTTTGCCAAACTCCCCCTGAACGGTAACATCAATTCGGTATGACCCTTGGACGAGACCTCCGTCTAGCGTAAATTTTCCATCCGAACCAATACTTGGCGTACTTAAAGCCGTTTGAGAATCATTGAGGTATAATGAGGCTGTATAAGTTGGGGGTATAGATCCAACAAAACAGGAGTTCAAATTAAGATTAACCTGACCTGTAATGTCCAATTTCTGGCCTGCCAAGCAACGACGATATATCTCGGAGCTCATGGCAATGGTAGGATTAAAGGGTTTGAAGATAAGTGAATTTCTAGTATCTTCAGAGTTACAAACGCCGTTGATATCGTAAATTTGTATCGAGTATGACCGTCCAGGGGTATACTGAAATGAAATTGATATAGGGGTTGAATAACTTGCTACTTGGTCGGATGCCAACATTTTTGCGCCCGTATTATCTACAATATTGTAATTAAACAGTGTCGTCACGCCATTGGTACGTTTACGATCTACCTTAAAGGAAACAGATGCTAAAACAGTGGTGCCTTGCACAAAGGTGCAAGGAAGGTTCTTTGTACAAACATCAGAAAATATAGGTCCTCCATTCTCAATATTAAAATATCCATCAAAAACACAGCCTGAGGCGGTGGTACCATTAATGGCATACATTCCAAATGGTAAATATTTAACCATATATGGCGAATTAGCGGTAGCAATATAGTTCCCCCAATCCGTTCCATAAGCGTCAACTACATTAAATCTATAATATTCATCGTTGCCGTTAATGGTAAAATTGACTTCACCATCTTTTGATGATGAGCAGGTGGTGGGGGTAGTATTGTTCACCACCATTGAAGGTGGAGTTGCAAAATCGGAAGCCGAGATTGAATAACTGCAGATACTTGGGCACTCGCCCATAACAGTACGCACCTCTACACGGTAGGTATTACCCAAGGAGGCAGCAGAAACATCAGCTATATCTAAGAAAGATTCTGAACCCGATTTTATTTCTGTATTATTTAGATACCAGTAATATATCTCTCCACCAACAGCACCAGAGGCTAAGGTAGCATATAAACGCAAGCTACCCTCGCCACAAATAACTTTATTACCCTCATTAGCAATAGTTACTGCAGGAGACAAACCTAACAAAGTGCACAAACATGGTGGGTAGGAGATAATGGCATTGGCATTGCCCACAGCAGGATCGTCTTTGAAATTGACATGAGTTAGAAAAGGCAAATCACAGAAAGATGCTGGTAAGGAGCCCGTTAAACCTGCATTGGGAAGTGAGATGCCCAAAATATGGCTGCCATCGGTATCAATTCCCTTCCAACTGCAAACATCGGGGTGGAGAATTATATCCCATTCGGTGGTAAGAATGCCCTTATTGGCCGCACGTATGGCCAACAATGCATCAATCTCAGATTGGGGGATGATGCAATCGTTAATTTCAATGGTTATGGGCTTGGAAATTAAGGTAAGACCAGGAATATGCGATGAATTTCGAACAAATACCAAATATTTTCCCGCCATAGCGGCAGTAGCCTTATCAACAGATAAAGTGTTGGTTGTTTGAGTCCAAACACGATTTTTAGATTCATCGGTAGGAGGAGTTCCATCTGCATTATATTTACACCAATAATAGGTGCTACCAGTTATTCCTTTATCAATACCCAAATCGTATTGAAAGGCAATGTTCCTAGTCACTTTTTTTATATCCGTATGTCCAAAATATTGCGGAGAATACATGTAGGTAGAAGAAAGGGTATTGTTAAATCGGCTTTCCTGATCGATAAGATTCTCAAAAGTGAAGTTATTCTGCGCGCAATACAATTTACCTAACGCGACATTGACCACTGGCATATGTCCAGAAAGGCTATTGCTTCTAAAATCTACTCCAAATTTATTCGATGCAAATTGCGTTAATTGGGTGATACTACCAGGAATTTCACCTGTGAGTAAGTTATTACCTAACACCAATTCTGTTAACTTTGTCAGATTTTGCAAATTAGAAGAAACAGTTCCTGTAAAATAGTTCTGTGTTAAAAAAAGACTCTCTAATCCAGACATATTCCACAAATTATTAGGAAGGTTACCCGAAAAATTATTTGCGAATAAGCGTAGTGATTTTAAGTTACTTAGTAGGTTAATATTTGTGGGTATTTCCCCACTTAAAGGCGTATATGTTAGGTTTATCTCATTTAATTGAGCAAGGGTAACAATCTTATCTAATAGTGTACCATTTAAAACACCCCCATAAATATATAAATTCCTTAAGTTTTTTAAGTTAGATATTGATTCAGGCACAGAGCCGTGCAACCCAGGAATAACAAATGAAACGCTAGTCAGATTAGTCAACCCAAATAGCTCAACTGGGATCTGGCCGCTAAGCTTGTTGCATTGAAGATAGATAGAATTCAAATTAATAAGAGAGCCTATTTCCTTGGGGATAGAGCCATACTGTCCTCCATTTATTAAAAGATCTTTTAGTTTATTAAGTTTTCCTATTTCTGAAGGAATAGAACCAGTAAAACTCGTACTAGCGATGTTGCCCGCCCAATTTAGATATAGACCAGTTAAATTGGGTAATGCTGAAATTTCAGATGGAATTACTCCTTCATAGAGACAACCATATCCTAAACGTCCAATTGTTGTTACGGTACCGTTAGATACAGTAATACCCGTGCTCCCATCATTACCTGAACTCCAATCGGCCACAAGAACCTTATTTGTAGCCTCACTAATATACAACCATTTACCGATAGCCGTCCAGCCGTTGTGTCCAGTTGGGGTATGGGCTACTCCATTCAAACTTAAAAAAAACATTATTAAAGCATCGTATTCGGTTTGAACAATACCGTAGTTTACCTGAGCGTAACCCACACACAGATGAAAGGGGTTAGTCCACAATTCGAGATTGTTTGAGAAATCACTGTTGGTCACTCGACAGCGGTAGATGCCCTGATGTGTTAATGCATTAGCATTGGAGATAGTATAAGAGGCGTTGGGCTGTTTAGCCCCTTGCGAAACCCATGTATCATTAAGAGGTGAATTGCTGTTGGAACGTTGGTACAAAAACCACTCATAAGAATTCTTGGCATTAGATTCAACTCCATTGGGGCTTAATGTAATAGTTCCACCAGCAGGAACCTGTAAGCTTGCGATGTTGCCAAACTCCTTTTGGGGCATAAAGATAAACCCACTATTATTATTAGAAACGGCAGCGCGGTAATCTATTAAATGGCTAAAGTCGAATTTATTATAACTACAATTAAAATTAGTGAATAAACCTGAGCCAACTTTTTTTAACCCTACAGGAATCTTACCCGAGAGCAAATTATATTGTACCTGAAAATCGGTTAAATTAGTTAGGTTGCTAATAGCAGTGGGTGCAACCCCATCGGGGATGGTACCTTGAAATTGGTTGTTCGATAGATTAAGAGTAGTTAATTTATTTAAATACCCAAGATTTGAAGGAATACTTCCTGATATTTGGTTGTTATCAAGGCGTAAGGTTTCAAGAGCAGTAACACCATCTGTTGATTGCGTTATACTAAATGGCCCAGGAATATTATTATTATTTAAAACAAGTGATTTAAGGTTTGGTAAAGCAAAAAGAGCTCCAGGAATAGGTTCATCTAAATAGTTATAACTAAGATTAATATCAGTTAATGTAGTAATATTGGCTAAGGTAGCAGGTACACCACCAACCAATTTGCAATTCTTTATTGTCAGTTTTTGAAGTCCTGTTAAATTACCAATTTCTGCGGGAAGCTTAAAAGTCACTTTATCAAGAAAATACATATTTTGCAAAAATGATGCGGTTGAGCAATCTATATTAATTTCAACAACTCTGTTTTCCACAACTCGAACACACTTCCAAGTGTTAACAGGAGCATCACTCATCCATTTTACGATGGATTCGTCATTAACGGTATTTCTAGTAGACATACCCCAATACTTACCCCCATTTGCATCATAAATAGCTTTCAAAGCATCATAATCTTGTTTTAAAACTCCATGATCTAAAACAGGTGCTTGCGCTTGCACACCACTAGCCAACAGAAAAACAAAAACAAAGGCTATGGCTTTTAAAACTGCGGTTAAAGTGCGCCATGGCCTTGCCACACCGCAAGGGTTTGCCAAGTGTGTGTAACTGTTAGTTGGTATACCAATGTGGTATGTATTAGCGCGGGGACCTAAAAACTTGCTCATGGGCAATAAGATAATATACTTAAAAAATGCATTAATTTTCAAATGGGGTGCAATAGAATTGATCTACTATACAAGCAAGGTAACAGGCTATCTATTGAGCCAGATTGTATTGCTTGCATGAAGTATATAGAGTTTATTCTATTGCTTTAGCTTTTGAGTTACTTTATTCTGTTTGTCAACAGCATAAACTTCCACTACCACATCGGCCTGCGTAAGTGTGCCAATAGATACTTCATCAGAAACAGAGATACCTTTTATGGGTTGTGAATATCTGTGGCTGGTGTAAAAAACAATGCCATCTTTCTCACTAAAGTTTATGGTTTTTACCTCTAATATCTCATTGGTACTCTTTTGCATTACTGTAATTTTTAGGCGACTAGCCAAAAACACATTTTGCAAAGACACACTCACTTCCAATGAGTTACCCTCCTTGGTGCCATCGGGTAAGGCCCGTCCTGGACGATACATTACCATGAGATTGGTAACATTTAATTGTTGTGCTGTTTGTGCCGAAGTTGATAACAAAGGCAAAAGGGTAAAAAAAAGTACTGTAAAAAGTTTTTTCATATTGTTTTGATTTATGATGACAATAAATTTTAAAGATTAATGATTAACAGGCACTACTTTAATTGGCAAATTGACTGAAGGGGCAATAACTGGTGTGTGATTTCTAACATCGTCAGGATCTGGTATAACCAAGCTGTTATACTCATATTTCTCACGCTCAACATAATGTGTTTTGCCAGCATTTTCGGGCGACACAGGCTCTGGTGTTGTATTTATAACACCATTACATTTGCTGGGTAAAGAAACATCAAAATCCCAGTATTTAACCTGATTGAGCATGGTGTACTGGTACCACGAAAATTTCTGATTTAGGGATGCATTACCATCGGTGCATATATACCTTTTGTAACTTGGTGCCGCAGGAAAAGAAAGTATAAGGTTATTGTTATTATCATTACATCCCGCACATATAGGATCAGGCTGACCTGCAAGTCCGTATTGCACTTTTACTGAAACGTCTGCTACACCGTATACGGTACTCAATTTAATGAGGTCACGAGATCCTACTTCATCAATAGAAAAAGTATTTAAAGTACACTGCCCTTGACAGTGTTTAACCATTGCATCTACCATTGCATCGATATCAGCCTCTTCAACAATATTAGAAGAGTTAATATCACCAGTATGGCAACCGCCTATTACGTAACAACGATCGCTAAGCATTGTGTATATTTTGCTTCTAAACTCGTCGCGTCTTCTCTCACACTCGTCCAAGCAATCTTTCTCCATCTCGCGCATATCCTTAATAACCATGATAAGCTGATCCTGACCATCCACTAATGGCTCCGGTTTTGGAGTGGCAATAGAGGGCGTAAGTGTTGGTTTATATACGCTAAAATCACCACTATGAGCTTTACATTCATCATCTACATTAAAAACCGATTCTGGAATCAAATAATCGAGTGAATTATTGTCTATGTTATTGTTTATATACCATTTTTGATTTTTGACATAATCATCTAATGTAATCGACGATACATCATCCCAATTTTCTTCAGGAACAGTGTAATTTGTTAGCATTTGCTGAAAAGTATAACGCTGAGAAGCACTCCATTTACGGTATGTATATGGGCATTTTACACGACCCAAATCAGTAAACTCGCTTACCACCCATTTACTCTTATCGGGATGAAAAGCGTCTTTTGGGTTATAATAATCAGGATCGTTATAACAGGTTGAAGTAGAACTTGGATTGGCAGGAGGTATCGCACAGCATGGCCCTCCATTTCGTGCCCAATACTTAGTGCTTGTTCCAGGGTAAACCATCTCATTAACCTTATAATATGTGATGCCATTTCTCACTTCGGTATCAAAACAGTCGTTTGGATCGGTAAAGCACACCATCGTTTCTAGTCTTTGGCGACCACCTTTTCCGTAATCATCGTAATGAAAATATTTGAATGCGTAATATGGGTTACGGATACCCTTAAAAAGATCTAATTTGGTTTTTGTGTCAATTACGCTCCAATACTTATCGGTTGCAAATTTAACAGGCATATAATAGTGGCTTGGTTCGATGGTTGTCGACTTAACATATGTCGCATCAGTTCCATCAAGATAACCTGTATTTGCATACTTGTAGTCTAATGGTGTATGTGGCTCAGTTGCAATATCCGGATTAAGAGCCTTATCGGCCGTGTAACTTATATCCGAATATTTAAATCCACCAGCCTGAGTATAACAATCATCTGCTAATGGATCAGGCTCATAAAGGGTTAATATTTTAGCAAACTTATATTTAGCACAATTTAAAAACTCTTTTACCAAATGATATTCGGGCAATTCAACTTGCGACACTGCTGGCTGGCCATTTGAGTCTATAACGGGGGTATTGACTCCTCCAGCATTAATTTTATGCATCGCTCGTGATATTTTGCGCTTTACATACCAGCGTACCAAGAAGTTGCCTTTAACGTTATCATCAAAATGGTCATCATGCCCTTTTCCATATTTATCTTTACTTTGATCACTTTCCTGATGCTCTTGAAAGCCATTCGAAACACTTTGATTATTGCTTTGAATAGGGATACTATTAAACCCTTTCATGAAATGCTTAGCCTCTAATGTAGCATTGCTCCAGCACGAAAAGAGATCTTCACATTTGTATTGAACTTTTTTATTTGTGGCCAAATCATCTTCCTGCAGAAGGTACTTGTCAGTGATCATGTGGTAAATCATTTCATTAAAAACGCCTGGTAAAGAGATGATATCACCTTCGGGTGTAAGTTTAATTTCCTTGCCAACATCCCATCCCTTCATGTGCACTTGGTAAAAAAGTTTTACTCGAGCGGTAGGGCTTTTATCATCACCATCAGTATCCATGCCTTCTAAAAGCGCTGAAACCATGTATTTCTCATAATCTGGCGTATCAAGCACGTTTTTTTGGCCGTCCGCATTTCTATCTGTTCTTTCATAATCGTCCAATGTTCCATTTTCGTCCACATCGTTATCACACTCAAATGGAGGTGTGTAATTAATAGGAACAACCATATTTTGACAACAAGGTGACGAAAGCGTCATTTGGCTAATATACTTGCTATTTCCCACTATAGATTCTAACTTTAAATGATATAAACCTGCCTTCGGCATGTAAACAGAGTCGAGCCATTTATCGGTTATAGTGAAGGCAATGTTTTTATTGTCGTTATTACAGTTAACCAAGTTATAATTATGGATGTAAGATGCAAAGGTTTGCCCTTGAATAGCATCACTAATTTTCTGGAGTTCAACGAAGAACTGCAACAATTGCTCTTTGGTTTGAACCTGATTTAACAAATTAGAGATAAATGAGGTAATAGGTGTTATTTGATCATTGACGTTACTGGCATTCTCCTCAGCTTTTGAAGTAAATTCTTGTGGAACCAGCTCTTTTTGCACCACATAGGTGCCTGGAGAGGTTATCTTTACAATATAAGGTTTTGTTGTACGATATTCCTGATCATTAACGGTTTCACTTCCAGTTAAAGGAAGTAGGATGTCGTCGCCTATAGGTGTTGAGATACCATCTTCACCAACCTTCACAATTTTAACGATTACCTTATAATTACAATCGTATGAGACACTTGTACAGCCAACCAATGTATGCTGAAGCACCCGATAATTAATTGTTAAATCTAATGGATTTTGTGGTGTAGCCTTTTCAACAATGGTGATACTCTTGGTACTCATAAAGCCAGTTGCTGTTTTAACATTATTGGTAACAATGTTTTTAACAGAGAGCGACATGGCGTTATCTATTTTTCCATCTTTATTAAGGGTTTGGTCAATCTTAACCAATGGTTGATTGGTAGCCTCTTCATTAACATAGTCAAAACCAGTGGCAATAGTTTGCCCCTCCTTGTTGGTATAGGTTACTGTTGCGGTTTGATTAGGATCTACTGTAACCGTTTTAAAAATATCTTCGGCATTAGGTGCTTCATTTCCAAATAAGGCAATAAGCTCACTTGAAGTGGCCGATTGGTAGCTATAGCGGGTTGTGTGAACGGTACTCGCATCGCCCGAATGCAACCTATGGTCGAGCCCAACACCGCTCTGCTCTTTTACCCGTCCTGAGCCATCGTTCATATACAATGTACGCGAATAAGGATATCCTTGTGCCGAAGGAATATTATTTACATTATCCTTATAGTAGGCATACGGCCCCGTTTCATTAACCGGCGCAGGATCTTGAAAATTTGTCTCTTTGTCGAAATCATCAGCCGTATAAACTTTTCCATCACTGTTTTGAACCAACTGTTTACGATAGCCCAAGTCTTTACCAACAATAGGCACTGGAATGGTTACCAACGAAGGTCGCCCAGTGTTATCCATAATGGTTTGTGTAACAATAGATACGTCTTCAGAGGGCAAATAGGTGGCATTTTGACGCACCTGATTTAAGCCATTGGCATAAGTAACCATCTCTTTGGTATTGCCACGCTCGCTAAAAACCCTGCTGTAATTGTAGTTTTTATCGGCTTGCGAATCGGTAAAGTAAAAACAACCAACCAGTTTTTCGTCATCCGAAGTTAAAGGAACAGTTACTGGTGGGGTTGAAGAAGGGTAATAACAAAGCGCTCCAGTTTTTAGTGAGGTCCATTCGGCGTTTCCAGCAACATTAGGGATAACGTCTCCATTATTGTATTTTGTTGTTTTAAGGTCTTCGGCAAGCCAAATTTGTGTGCCAATTTGAACCCATGTGTATACATTGCCACAAGCATCCATTACAGGTCCTGTAGGAGGGGTTGAATTGTCTTTCAAACACCGAATAGGATGTCCGTGTTGGGAACCAACTTGTGTTGCGGTATAAAAGTAGTCAGCACTGCTAATCACGTTAGTCGCCACTGGAAGATTAGTAAATACTAATGTAGTCAACCAGAAAAAACCTATGTGCCCCTTTTCGGCAAATGTACCATTTCCATCTCTATAACCTCCACCCAAAAGATTAAACCCTACGCCATTAGACGCTCCATCGTTTGGTGAATTCCAATTTTCGAACCCAGTCTGCTTTAAAACACCACCAACTCCAGAAAAATAATTGCCTGAAGTTTCAGGTGGAACCCCACCAATAAAGCCCCCCAAAGTGTTAGCCTCGGCTATGGATGGAATATGGAATCCTACAGGAGCAACTTTACGAGGATCTGTAATTACATGACGATTATAAAGCGGGGCACTTTGATTTTGCGAACCAGAAGTACTCCCCCCAGCAGTAGAGGAAGCTGTACCCACTTTATCCACAGCACTCTTGTCGAGAAATAATGTATCGAGAACAGGGCTAAATATGTTTGACAGCCAAGTACTTGAATTTACAACAGTGTTAAAGAGATTTTTTGATGGCAAGCTATTACCTGGTGCCTTAGACCATTTTCCGTAATTTGTAATATTGGCCATTCCCCCGGCAGCAAACTCACTTACTGGCCTTATTCGCCATAGGTAAAACCCTGTCCCTTCACTAACCGTATAGGTTTTAGAAAAAAAGCCATCAGCAACAGGGTCGCTATTTTTTATAATATAGGTGCCAGCCTTGCTCCAATCTACTACGGCACTTATTTTGGTAGGATCCTTTGCCTTTGCCGCACTTTGGTTAAATAGCCTTAGCACCTGCAATTGATAATACTTGAGGGGGTAAACTTCACTGGTTTTCCACTTAAACGTTACTTCATTTAAAGCTGGATTGGTTATGGCAGCAAAATTATCGGTAATGGTCACTGGACTTACATCCACACCAAATCTTTGACTCAAAGCCCAATTAAAGCGCACCTGATTTTGAATGCTGCCAGCAAAAGTG
>JAYVSA010000270.1:0-13769 GCA_043775765.1 Breznakibacter sp.
CCATTTTTAAACTGAAACTTAAGCGAATTAACTATATAGGATACTTTTGGTGTTGAGTCATCGGTAAGAAAATGACTTATAACATCCGTAAAATAGATGGGTTTACCTTTGGGTAATTTAACAAAACTACCTTTGGGAAATAAATAAATACGTTGGTTCGATAGTAGTAATCCGTTTAGGGATATTTCCTGATTTCCAGTGTATCTTAAAAAATATAATCCTGCACTCTTAACTTTAAGAATTAAGATTTGCCCATCAAGACTTTGAGATTTGATATGAAAATTCAGAGTACCAGCATTTTCTAAATCATTGATAACTAATAAATCAGAAAAATTAAGCTTTTCCAATTCATCATAAATCACAAAAGCTTCAATTTGAGAGACCTCTGTTTTTGGAAAATTAAAAACCTCGGCAACGGTGTTGATAATCGCCATACGTTGTTCTGAGAATTTGCGATCGGCGTTAACCAATTCATACAAACGCACAAGAACTACAACTTTTTGCTCCTTATTTAACTGTTTGTTTATTTTCTTACAAATGCCAATAATCTTAACGGAGTCTTTCATTGAAGTAAGTTGCACCTTACCGTCATCATCCCCCTCCTTGCTATTCTTATCGGTTGCATGCAATTGGAAAAGTGAAAAATACTCTTCTACGGCATCGGCACTGAGCTGTTGTTTAAGGAAATTAAGAACATACTCCGACTCATTAGACTCCACACCCCCATCTTGTTTGGCTATTAAACCAAACAAAAGCATCAGGGCTTTTAGAATTTCTTCACTCATACCTTAATTAAAGAAAATAGATTAGTCTGGTAAAATTACATATTCAAACGGTATTTCCACAATGTCTGCGTACTCTTCACCGGCCTCACGCATATCCTCCTCGTCTTCATGGTAATGCCATTTTATAATAACGGAGTGACCTGCCTCCACAATCTCTTCTAATTTAAGAAGAATATCAAGAATTACTTTTGAAGAGGCTGTATTAAAATACTCTAATTTAAAACAAAACTCAGTTTTTGCATTTGGAGCATTCTTGTAAGCTTCAATCCATGTTAGAACAGGGCCATAAAACATGTTAACGTCTTCTGGTAAAGAACGGCCAGAAATTTGGAACAAATTAGCACTTTTATCTAATGTTACGAAAGGGGTATCGTCAGTACCTTTTATGTTAATGATTTCCATCTTTTAAAAATTTACGCCTTAGATTTATACTCGTTTGATTGTTGATGTTAGAATAAAAAAGGATACATCCTCATTTATTTCTTTAAATTGATATCCAAGTTTTTCTCCACTCTTTTTTGCGATATCAATAAGACCAAGGCCTGCACCGCCCTTTTCAGATATTCTACCCTCCATAATCTGCTGTTTATAAAGAGTTGAAAGACCCTCTTTATCTAAACTATTAATTAGCTCTAAGCTATTACGAAGTTCTGGTACTTTTACGCTTTTCACAACGTTACCTGTAATGATGTTGTACCCCTCTTCCGTACGACTAATAATAACGATGCCACGTCTCTCCTTACTCTCCTCCTCTTCTTTATTAATGGCATCGGCATGCTTGCTTATGTTTTGCAAACATTCTACCATAACATTAAAAACTTTACGTTGAACACTATTTGACTCAGCACTTTTTGCCAAGTTCTTCTCCGTTAAAGCCGTAAATGTTTTTGTTATTTCTTGAGTAACTTCACCTTCATAAACCAAACTAATTTGATTGGTTTTCATTGTTTTATACAATTGATAAGCAAAATCAAGAAATCCCTTTCCTTCGTTAATGTTTTCCATATATTCCATCACAATCCAATATTAATGTCCAAATATAGTTACAATTCTATTCCTATCAATAAAACATCATCAACTTGCTTTTCATTTCCCATCCATTCAAAGAAATCTTGTGAGAAATATCTAGTAAAATGTGCCATTGTCAACTCTTTACTATCTGTTAAAGCTTCTCGAATTCGCTTCGCTTGATATTTTTTACAATCGGGTCCACCCATTTGATCTGGTAATCCGTCCGAAAATATAAAAAATTTATCACCTTTTTGGTAGTTAATCACATGATTTTCAAAATCTTTTTCAATTTTCTTAGCTAAAGGTATACCACCAATACCTTTTCTTGTTCCTGCATACTCAATTAATTCTCCGTCACGCAAATAATATAGCGGTCTATGAGCACCTGAATATTGAATCTCATTTTTTTTAGGATCAATTTTACAAAGTGCCAAATCCATACCATCTCTCCCATTGGCTCCCTCTTGATCTTGCTTAAGAGTGGTTCTAACCCATTGATGCAATGTGTCTAGAATCTCTGCTGCTGTTCCATTTTTATCAGTATTCACAATATTATTTAACAAAAAATATCCAATAAACGAAAGAAGAGCACCAGGTACGCCATGTCCAGTACAGTCTACTGCAGCAACATAATAAATATCATCCTTAACAAAAAACCAAGGAAAGTCGCCACTCACAATATCCTTGGGCCTATAGAAAATAAAAGATCGAGGAAAAAATTGTTGAATATAACGCGTATCAGGAAGTATGGCCGTTTGAATTCTTTGGGCATAATTGATACTATCGGATATTTTCTTGTTCTTCTCCTTTATCTCTTGCTCAATTATTTTAAGTTCAGTAACATCGTGAGCAACAAAAAGAATTGTTTCAAGCTCTTTATCATCGCCCAGTTCTGGAATAGCCTTAACTTCCATTATTCTTAGGCCTTCTCCGCTGTTCACCTCAATTTCTGAAACAACTTGTTGATTATTCTCTTTTATAGAATTAAGTGCTTGCTCTACAAACTGAGTAAAAAGTTCGCCCAGTTCTAATTCAAAAATACGTCTCTTTGCCAAATCAGCACTATCCACACCAATAAAAGTGGCTAAAGCTGGATTAAAATAGACTAAACGGCCCAATGGATTAACACGAATTATCATATCGGGAGAGTTCTCTGATAGCGATTGCATCCGGCTCTTCATGCGCTCCTCTTTCTCTGCTCGCTTTCTCTCAGTAATATCTTGAGTATTTAAAATAATTCCCCTAATGGCAGAATCATGCAATAAATTCTTACCCTTTGTTTCAAGAAAAATCTTTTCTCCGCTCTTTTTTAAGTAATTGTACTGCGCACTCATTTCTCCACCAGGCGTATCCAACAGATATTGGAAAAGACTATTAATGGTGCGTAACCCGCGTGGAGTAAGCAAATCTGGATCCATACCAATAACATTATCGCCATCTTCATAACCTAATATTCTTTTCACAGAAGGACTCTCGTACACCAAGTCCTTTTCGCTGTCATAAATTGATATAAATTCAGATGCATTTGTCAGTAACGCATGAAGACGTTTTCGACCATTCTCAACTTCAGTAAATTGATTCTCCAGTAAAGTATTTGATTTTTCGAGTTGCTCTTTTGAGGCAAGCATCTCAATAGCATTCTGATGAAGTTTGTCCTCATTAACACGCATTGCTTGCGTCATCTCTTGCGACTCTTTAAGCAACATTTCAGTGCGTTGAGAAACCTTAAGATTAAAAATTGTCCGCCCAATCATTTTACTCAACTCTTCGGCAAAAAGAAGTTTAAAATTAGGTAATTTCTCTTCTAAAAATCCAAGTTCTAAAACTCCTTGTAACTTCTCTTCTTGAAGTAATGGGATAATGATTAATGATTTTGGAGTTCTATCACCGATTAAACCACTTGTGATACTAAAGTAATCTAATGGTATTTCTGTGCGATAAATCATCAATTTCTCGTAAGCCACCTGCCCTACTAAACCCTTGCCAAGTGGAATCTCCTGATTGATAAAACGATATCTATTAAAAGCAAAAGTGGAAACATTTCGAAGTGTACTATCATTTTCTAATAAAAAAATAGAGCCCTGAACCGCATTGGAGTAATTGACAATTAATTTGATAACAGCAGATGATAAGTCTATTAAATTAGTGTGAACTCTCAAGGTATCATTAAGAATCTCCTTGCCCTTTGTAATCCATTGAAGAGCTTCCTCTTGAAGTTTGTTTTCTTTTAAATTTTGACCCATTTGAAGTAAAGCCTGAGCCATTTGATCATCGCCAACAACAAAATCTTCAAGCTTTCCTTCTCCAATTAGTGTTGCAACCTCAATGTTTGAAGATATTTTTTTCTTCAACTCGTCTAATTCAATTTCTAATTTTTTGGCGTAATTTTTTCTCGAACTTCTATTATATACTATTGCCAAAGGGATTGACAAAATAAGGATATCAACCACCCACACAACCACTGAAAAATGCAATTTAGCAATATTTATAAAGTTAAATGGTATATCTATAAATGCAAGAAAACCCGCCCATACAACTAGTATGAGAGACATTGTAGATATGTGCATAAAAACCAACTCTAACTCGCTAAAAAGGTTGAAGTTGAAATTTTTTTTTATTTTATTTCTACTAATATTTACGAGCATAATATGCAATATAGTTAAACTTTTGCTAAAATATTTCCAATTACAACATTTAATTCAGGCCAAACCTCGTCAATTTTAATTCTTTTAAAAGCAGAAACCTCAATGAGCCCAATTACAAGAGACTCCTTCACAATAGGCAATAAATAGAGGAAACAGGGTTTAGACTCTCCCAGCCCAGATGAAATTAAGAGATAATCGGTAGGCAAGGTGTCAATAACTCTCGACTCTTTTTGAAGAACTGCCTGACCTCCCAATCCAATTCCCTCTATTACAGGAGAAATAACAATAGTAGAATCAAAAGCAAAACTACCTACGGGATTTAATAGATTTGGCAAATCACCTAACTTATAGATTATACCACTTGTCATTTCAAATTTGCCTGCGAGAATTGAGAGTATTCGATTTGGCAATTCGCTCTTATTTTTAACCTCGTTCAGTTTATTTAAATCGTCTTGAATAGATTGGATAATGATAGCTTCCTCCTCAAACTCAACAACTTGTTGTTCAAAAACGTTCATCTTTTCTCGAAAATCATTGCGTTCCAACTCAAAATCAGCTTTCAAACGATCAATATCCGATAAAAATAAGTCTTTAATATCTTTAATATCATTCATTGCTTTAAGGTGAATAAAAATTCCAATAAAGACAATCAATAATGCAATAGCATTGAACATCACAAAAATTGACGGGATAATAATATCCAACACAACAAGATTAACTACACTAATCAGAATTGCAATAATCCAGCATACTAATGCCCAATCAACTCTCCACTTAAGCATATATTTAAGGCTGTAATGAATTTAAAAAATCAACTATCCTGGTATAATCTAACAACAAATCAGGTGTAATAAGTTTAAGTGCTGCTTTGGGCATTGTATCAACCTCGCAAGATAGCGGATCTTGAACAATCGTAAAACCCTTTCTGTCAGATATATCTTTCATTCCTTTTGAACCATCTTTATTTGCACCTGTCAACAATATTCCTATTACACGCTCCCGATATAGATAGCCAGCTGAACTTAGAGTATGATCAATTAGTGGCCTACTATGATTCAAAACCTCTTCTGTTGACAATGAAAAACTATTATCATACTCCAGAAAAAGATGATAATTAGACGGTGCCAGATATACCTTTCCTGGAATAATTTTCTCTTTATCAAATGGTTCAACAACAGGAATATTTGATTTTATATTTAAACCCTCCACTAATCCCGAACGGACATGTTTTAATCGATGTAAACATAAAATTATAGGCAAATGAAAATCGGCTCTAATATGCGCTAAAATTTTAGACACCACGGCAAAACTACCCGCAGAACCACCTATTACAACTGCTTTAAACTTTCTCTCATTATTCATATAGTAGCCACTGAAGCGGGATGCCGTTTATAAATTTGTTCATTATTGTCGTATGGCAACATATTATTAATAATAGAATCAGGTAATCCCTCTTTGATGCCAATTGCAAAAAAACCCTTCGGACACATCGAATTATAGATTGAAACCATTGCTTCAACGCAATATTTTTTTGTATAATATAGCATTGTATTTCTAAAAATCGTTATTGAAGGTTTAATTTCAAAAGTTTGTTGTGATAAATGACAATGATGCACCTGTACATTTTCGAGCATATAAGCTTTAAGCTTTAAACCCTCTTCACAAACATCAAAATAATCAAAGAAATTACCTTTTGCTCCAAATCGTTTAAGATTACTCTCATTAACATCAATATTCTTATCTTTTAATATTCCAGCTTTTATTTCATCAAGTTTTGTTTTAGACAGATGATTGCAATGAATTTGAAATTTATCTATCAAACCACAGTCGTAAAGAAGAATAAGCAACGAAAAAACCTCTTCTCCCGACGAGGCATCGGGAAACCATATATGGTTCTCGCAATCGCTCCCTGAAATAACCTTGAATCGTAAAGCTCTCCAAAAAGATGGATCTCTAAACAACTCAGAGGCAGGTACAGCAAAAAAGTAATGGAATTTCTCTATAAAATCAGTACTATCAAGACTATCAATAAACAGGTCTATTTTCTTTATATTCAATTCGTCAAATACAACAGCAAACCTACGCTTAAGAAAAGAGAGAGAATAATTAGAAAAATCGAATCCTAACTTCTTTGTAAGAGATTCTGATATGTATTTTAATTCATTTATTCCAAGTAGAAGTGCCATCTTATGCTATCAAAATTTCATGTGAAACATACTACTTCTCTTATATGCGTGGCTTTCGCGTATAAATTTGGTTTTAAAGAAACCGCTCAAATTCTCATGCGCACCAAGCAACAAATATCCTCCATCAAAGAGATGTTCATGGTAAAGTTTAACAATGCGATCTTGTAGGCCAACATTGAAATAAATTAAGACATTCCGACAAAAAATCATATCAAACTTATGAAAAAAAGGAACATCAATATTCACTAGATCGTGTCTTTTAAATTCTACCTTATTTCTAAATTCTGGAATGACCTGCATCCAATCTTCCTCTTCATTGATGGTAAAATATTTATCAAATTCTATTGGTTTACTATGTTTTGTGCCAAGTTTTTGAGCAACTTCTGAAAAATTGTCTATATACTTTTTATTAAAACGATATTTGTATTTCCCTATTTTAGCCGTATTAAGGACATTCTGATTTAAGTCTGACGCAAAAATTTTACATTTATCAAGCAATCCTAGCTCATTCAATAAAATCATATTTGAATAAACCTCTTGTCCCGAAGAACATCCGGCATGCCATATATTTATAACTTTTTTACTCTTGAGTGTAGGGTATACATCCTCAAAAAGATGCACCCAAACTTCTGGATCTCTAAAAAGTTCCGTTGTATTTACGGTAATCTCTTCTACAAGTTTTTCAACAAAAGCCTGATCCGTTTTTATTCGATCGACCAATTGATCCATATCAAGAGAGTAATCAGCAAGTACCTTTGTTAATCTTCGATGAATGGAATTATGTGAGTACTCCAGAAAATTATAGGGAGTATGTTTTTTTAATTCTACTAAGAAATCGTTGTATGAAAGAGCCATAAACTTACTAGTATAAAGTTAGAATAACTCAACTTCAATATTCTGAATAAAAGCTGTATAGGAGTGATCATCACCCACTTTGGCCTCCGAAAGAAGAAAAAGAACAGGTATTTCATCGCCAAATTTATTTTTAATTGGCACTTCTCTTCGCTCTCCAACAATTCTATCGGCATCAGGATTAAGATAACTAGCTACAAACTCTTCATTAGTAATTGCCTCTACTGAAAATAGCATAGAAGCGCTGTTACCAAGAACTTCAGATCTACCAAAACCCCAAAGTTTTTCAGCTGCAACATTAAAAAACTCAATAATCCCATAGTTATTAATAGTCACAATTGCATCTAAGGCACCCTCAAGAGTTTTTTCATTTCGCAAACGAGATTGTTCAAGAACCTTAAACTGTTCTTTAACTTCATTCTTAGCCTCTTCTAATCTTATTCCAAGTTCATCTTTTGCGTTTCTCACCTGTTCTTCCATCCGTACTTGATCTGTAACATCAGTTTCAAGTGAGAGGATTTTTATAATTTCTCCTTCGCTGTCAATAACTGGCGTAAAAGTTGAGAGTAGAAAAATCTCTTCTCCGAGCTTAGTGCGTCTTCTAATACGATCTTTAAAATTCGATCCATTTCTAAGATCATTTAAAATTCCCTCCAAAGCTCCAACATCATCTTTGAAATAGAAAATTTTAAGATTCTGTCCTTCAATCTCCTCCATAGAGTACTTAAAGGTTTTTAAGAAAATTTGATTTACAGATAGAAGAGTTCCGTCAGTCTCGAATTCACAACTTATTACGGAGTGATCAATTGCCTCAAGGATTCCCTTCATTTCAATCTCTTTACGATCGGACTCTTCCTGAGTTGCTTGCATCTCTTCCAAATTCTGACGAAGCTCCTCCTCTTGTTGAAGCATTTTTTCGGCCTGTATTTGAGTTTCGCGAAGAAGTTTAGCAGTTTGAATATTAATTTTTACTGTGGAAATGGTTGAAGCAATGCTTTCTGCTGCCTTTTCTATAAACTCAATTTCAAATTTTTCAAATTGATTAAACGCAGCGAGTTCAATAACTCCATAAATTTCGTCATTTATTTTTAGAGGTACAATCAACAACGATCTCGGATTAGCCTCGCCTAAACCTGATGTAACAGAAAGATAATTATTAGGAATATCAGTCATATAAATGGTCTCTTTCTCCAAGCCACAACGTCCGATAAGACCCTCACCCCAGCTTATTATTTTGTCAGAAAACTTACGTCGATCGTATGCCACAAAAGCCTTCAATTCAAAAAACTTTTCACCCAAGTCGTTATTATTTATCAAGAAGAATCCCCCTTGATTAATTTTCATATAACTTACTAAATAACTAATGATATCAAAGGAAAGGGCTTCCAAATTATCATTGTTATTGCGCAATAGTTCGCCAAATTGAGCAAATCCTTGGGTTACCCAAGTCCGTTGTTTCTCTTCAACACGACGTTGCGCTTCTTCATGTTTACTAAGAATAAGATATTCACGTAAATTTTGTAACGATACACTTAATTGATCATTGTTTTTGAGCTCAGGAATCTCCTTCTCAAAATCACCCGATCTAAGATTCTCGATAAAGTCTAAAACAAAAACGGAACGATGAGCCTCAATTTCAATCTTTTGATTCTGTTTTGAAATTCTGTTAAGAAGGGGTTTTGCCAAAAAATAACCCATTCCACCCAGAACAAATGGGAGCGCTAAAGCTATCCAAAGCCCTGGAAACAACATAAAAAAATCAACCAACGTATGGTTTCCACTTAAGAATGCTTGAGAGTTTAGGCTCAAAAGAACAGTTAAAACAAAAAGGGTAAGTCCAATTAACCCCCCTCTAATTGTATATCGATCTTGTAGTTCTTTAATTTTTCTTTTTTTCATTCTTGTTTCTTCATCAAGTTAGAAAATCAATTGTGCCAACTGCATTAATTAACTTTTGTCAATAAATAAGGAGCAATTTTTTCGAGTGATAATATTTTATCTGCAGCATCGAGTTTTATGGCCTCTTTAGGCATTCCAAAAACAATACACGAGGCTTCATCCTGAGCAATTGTGTGAGCACCAGACTCTTTTAGTTCCAGCAAGCCACGAGCACCATCATTCCCCATTCCTGTCATAATGATTCCAATTGCATTTTTACCAGCATATCGAGCAGCGGAACGAAAAAGTACATCCACCGCAGGACGGTGTCTATTAACAAGCGGTCCTTCTTTAACTTCTACATAATAATCTTTTCCCACGCGTTTTAGAAGCATGTGCTTATTCCCTGGAGCTATTAAAACCGTGCCTTTTGATATTTTATCACCATTGGCAGCCTCCTTCACACTTAAAGAACAAATATTATTTAAACTATTTGCAAAAGAAGCTGTAAAACCTTCGGGCATGTGTTGCACAATAGCTATACCAGGCATATTTTCGGGTAAATTTTTCAAGAATTGGCGTATTGCCTCTGTACCGCCAGTAGAGGCACCTACAACAATAATTTTTTCAGTATCAATTATAGAGGCATTACCAACTCCCTTTTCAAGAATCACATCCGCACTATATTTTGGATTAACGGCGGGTATCTTAGACACAGAAGCAACAATCTTTTTTCGGGAGAGTTTAGATTGTGCAGCCGCTTTAACAGCATCACACAAAAAAATCTTTGATT
Organism: Breznakibacter sp.; assembly: GCA_043775765.1. Taxonomy (GTDB): domain Bacteria; phylum Bacteroidota; class Bacteroidia; order Bacteroidales; family Marinilabiliaceae; genus JAGPHP01. Next base: position 10,151 of record JAYVSA010000270.1, read on the forward strand.
CATTTATAAATTCAGCCGCATTCATCGATGGCTTTCCAATTATTTCTGTAGCGCCATATTCTAGGGCTTTCATTGCCACTTCGGTACCTTCAGTTGTAAGAGATGAAATAACTACAACAGGAATTGGATGCTGCGACATTATTTTTCGCAAGAACGTTAATCCATCCATTCGTGGCATTTCAATATCAAGAGTAATAACATCTGGTATTTCCTTCATTATTTTCTTAACAGCAATAATAGGATCTGCAGCAGTGCCCATAACCTCAATCTCCGGATCTGATTCCAGAATAGATGTGAGGCTCTGTCTTACCACTGCTGAGTCATCGACTATTAATACACGAATTTTCTTCTCCACGAAATAATATTTTACAAATTGATTTAGATTTTAATGTACGAAATATTAATGATGTAATTATAAGATTTATCTGTAAAACTTATAAACATTCATATAATCTCTAGTTACATTAACTTCTTCTCTAAAAACTTATGACGAACCTCGCCTGTATCTGTAAAAAAAATGATTTTACGTCCGAGTTTTCCACCAGTACTAGATGCAATAATAGGAATTTTGCGCTCCTCTAAAATTAACTTTGCAATACGTATATTGCGCTCGCCAATAACCATCTTACTCTTACCAGTATCCATCATCTCTCCTCCGCCAAAAACTTTTGCCTGCAAATCTTCTACTCTACTACCATAGAAAATCATCTTCTCGATTAATTTATCTATTGCAATATTGCCAAATTTAGGAGAGGCTAAATCATTGCCGTTCCAGCTCGGAAGCATATAGTGATTTAAACCACCATACCTAAGCCTTTTGTCCCAAATACAGACAGCCACACAAGATCCTAAAATTGTCTTGACTAAGTATGGCTCCTTGCTAACAAAAAGTGAAGAAGGATATAAAAAATGTTGTAAATAGTTATCCATCAACTCAAAAACTTAAAAAATCTCATCCCCATCATCGAAGAAGGTATCATTTCCATCTCCGCTAAAACCATCTACCAAATTCTTTGCCTCAGGCACAAAAATAGAAAATGTAGAACCTTCGCCTTTAACACTTTTTATTTCAATGTTACCTCCAAGTACATCAAGCAGGGCTTTTGTAATGGATAAACCTAAACCATGGCCTCTATTGATAGAGTTAATGCCAGTATCTAATCTTTTGAATCTTTCAAAAATAATTTTCTGATTTTTCTCAGAGATACCCGTACCAAAATCTTGTATACCAATAGTTAAAAGATCTTCATCAACACTTATAGTTATAATGATTTTACTATCCTTATAACTATATTTCAAGGCGTTGTTAACCAAATTGCTAATTATTAGCTTTAACTTCTCTGAATCTGTTTTAAAATAAAAGTTTTTTCCAAAACCATGCTCAATATTAAAATTGAGAATAATCTCAATACCCATCTTTCGGGATACAATTGTAAACCCATCTAAAACGGTTTGCATTAAGCTCCGAATATTAACTTTTGCTGTATTTGGCTGTATCTCCCCAGCTTCAATTTTAGCAGCAACAAAAATATTACGCAACTGAAAATCGAGATTAAATGCCTCCGAATGGATTAAGGCAACCATTGAAACCACCTTTTTCCAGTCTTGCTTCTCAACCGAAAGAATCGCTTTAGAAAGACCTAAAATCGAAGTAAACGGATTTACAATCTCGTTAGAAATATTAGAGATAAAATGGCTTTTAAGAGCTTCCGACTCGCGAAGCCTCTTTGTAACGTCTTGTAATTCGCGACTAAGCTCCTTAATTTCGTCTTCGTATTTACCACCATCCTCTAAGCGATTTTTTAATTCACGTAAAAGCTGTTTATCAGATAAGTTACTCATATTCTAATATTTAACTAAATTATATTTTCCTAAAAATTGTTGGTTTAATATGTTCTAAAGGCACATCCATACCTGAAAGCGACTCCGAGTGGCCAATAAAAAAATAGCCCCCTGGCTCAAGATTCCTACATAGTTTATTTATAACAGCCTCTTGTGTTTGTCTATCGAAATAGATCATAACATTTCGACAAAAAATAACATTGTACATCTCTTTAATCTCATAAACACTGTCCATTAAATTTAGATACTTAAGAGCTACATTGGCCTGCAGTTCTGGTCGTACCTTAATAGTTGGATTCTCTCTATCTTTGCTCTTTAGAAAATATCTCCTCTTCAAATCCAGTGAAACGGTTTCCAATCTCTTTTCAGCATAAATTCCTTTTGCCGCCACATTCATCACATTGTGCGAGATATCTGTGCCTAAAATAGAAAAATTAAACCCAATATTTTCACGTTTGTATTCATTTAATACTATCGAAATCGTATAAAGTTCTTCGCCACTGGAACATCCTGCACTCCAAACCTTAAATTGTTGTCCTCCAGAACGATGATTGACAAATTCAGGAATCACACTATTTCTCAGAAAATCAAAATGTATAGGTTCTCTAAAAAAATCTGTTTTATTTGTTGTAACAACATTTAAAAAGTTATACAATTCACGCTCTTGTCCTTCTTTACCAAAAAAATAGTTTTTATACTCCGTATAGGAATTCATTCCCAGTTCGCGAATTCTTTTGAGTAACCGACCTTGCAACATAACCTTTTTAATAGGAGGCATTTTAATACCATATTGTGAATAGATAAAATCACTGAAAATTTTAAAGTCAGCATCGCTTAACTCAGCTTTGAAGCACTCCAAATCTTTTTGCACAGTTTTACTTTTATCTAAACTCATTTTGCTATTGTTTTGCTAGTCCTATTAAATCAGCCATTTCCAACATCTCATTGGTTGAAAATACCTTATCTGCATTTAACACCATATAAAACTTATCATCTCTCTTATAAGTACCTAGAATATAGTCGGGTTTAAAATCATTTTGAATTGATTTTAACTCCTCTCCCTCTGTTTCAAACACATCTGTTACAGCGTCTACTATTACTCCCACCTTTACGCCTCTTTTTGTAGTAGAATGGGTTAATTCGAGTACAATAATGCAACTTTTTTGTGTGATTGTAAGAGCTGGCAACCCAAATTTCTTACTCGGATCTACAACTGGAACCATCTCTTCTCGATGTTCTATTACTCCAGCAAAAAATATTGGCGCATCTGGCATAGCCAAAGGTTGCTTATATTCAAGTATTTCCACAACTTTACTAACATGAACTGCGAATTCATTTTCATCGAGTTTGAAAACCAAATATGAATTAATTTCGTTACTCATTTTCTTAATTTTACTTCTCTAATTCTGAGATAAGAGATTCAATATTAATTAATTGAACAAATTCATCCTCTCTCCTTATCGTTCCAATAAAACTTTCAATCAAACCAGCCCCCTCATGAACCATTGAAGGTGTTATTTGATCTTCTTTTATCTCAAACACTTCTTTTACCTCCTCCACTAAAAATCCAATTTGAGATTCTAACATCTCATCAGGACTAATAACCAAAATGGCACACTCTTTATGTGTTGCAATGGCGCCTTTATCCAATATAATTCCAAAATCTGCTACTGGTATAATATTACCATGTAAATTGATAACACCTAAAATAAACTTTTTAGAATTTGGAACATGCGTTATAGCACTTATCTCCAAAATATTGCGCACTTTAAGAGCA
>JAYVSA010000271.1:0-1915 GCA_043775765.1 Breznakibacter sp.
AGACCATGTTTGGGCAACCTCATGGGGTGTTTCTACCCGTTTGATGGGTGCTTTAATTATGGCACATTCTGATGATAACGGTTTGGTGTTGCCTCCAAAATTGGCGCCAATTCAGGTTGTTATTGTGCCTATCTTTAAGAAAGAGGAGGAGTTTGAGAAAATTTCTGTTGTGGCGAAGAAAATAGTTGCAACGCTTAAAGCCAAAGGCATTTCGGTTAAGTTTGATGACGATGACCAAAAGAAACCAGGTTGGAAATTTGCTGAATACGAGCTTAAAGGCGTACCAGTGCGTTTGGCTATGGGACCGCGCGATTTAGAGAACGGTACCGTGGAAGTGGCTCGCCGTGACACCCTTGAAAAACAGGTTGTTTCGCTCGAAGGCATTGAGAATTATATAGAGAATTTGTTGGAGTCTATTCAAACAAACATCTATTCAAAAGCGCTTAATTACCGTTCTGAGCATACTACAGTGGCCAATAGTTACGATGAGTTTAAGGCTATTTTAGATGGCAAAGGTGGTTTTATTTTGGCGCATTGGGATGGTACAGGCGAAACAGAGACTCGCGTAAAAGAGGAGACAAAAGCTACTATTCGTTGTATTCCATTGGATACAGTGGATGAAGATGGTGTATGTATTTTTACTGGCAACCCGAGTAAACGAAGAGTGCTTTTTGCACGTTCGTATTAAAAAAACGTTAAGTTCTTGAGATATAAGGGGTGGATTAATTTCTGCCCCTTTTTGCGTTTCAGAATATTGCATTACGCAAAAAGGCATCTCCAGTGGAGATGCCTTTTTTGATTATTGTACGTTGAAAATGTTTATTTTAAAATACTTTCAATTCTTTCGAGCTCTTCCCAAGAGAAGTTTATGTTGTTGGTAGCCTCTAAATTGTCGAGAAGTTGGTTTACCGAGCTGGCGCCAATGAGTACAGAGGTTACGCGACTGTCTTTAAGCAACCAAGCTAAGGCCATTTGAGCCAATGATTGATTTCGAGATCGGGCAACATCGTTTAGGTTTTTAATTTTGTCGAAAACCTCTTGAGTAAGATGCTCTGGTTTTAGGAAGTGCGCCATACTCATGCGCGACCCTTCAGGAATATTGCCACCCAAATAGCGGTTGGTTAGCAAGCCTTGTGCCAGCGGAGAGAAAGGAATGGCTCCAATACCGTTTTGCTCCAATACATCCATTAAACCACCTTCTACCCAACGGTCGAACATGTTGTACCTTGGTTGATGAATAAGACAAGGTGTGCCCAGTCTTTTTAATATGGTAGCGGCCTCGGTTGTTTGTTGCGCGCTGTAGTTTGAGATGCCCACATAGAGTGCTTTTCCTTGACGAACGATTAAATCAAGTGCACCCATAGTCTCTTCCATTGGGGTGTTTTCGTCGGGACGATGGGAATAAAAAATATCTACATAGTCGAGATTCATGCGTTTTAAGCTTTGGTCGAGGCTCGAAACAAGATATTTCTTTGAACCCCATTCGCCATAAGGACCATCCCACATCAGATACCCCGCTTTTGTGGAGATGATGAGTTCATCGCGATAGCTTTTGAGTTGCTGACTGAGAACTTTGCCTATGTTTTCTTCGGCGCTACCTGCCGGAATGCCGTAGTTGTTGGCCAAATCGAAATGGGTAATGCCACAATCAAATGCTTTGAGAATGACATCTTTGCTTTTTTCAAAAATATCGGTGTGGCCAAAGTTATGCCACAATCCAAGAGAAAGAAGCGGTAATTGAATGCCACTTTTACCACATCGACGGTAGGTCATGTTTGAGTAGCGGTTTGCAGATGCTATGTGGTTCATATTTCAAATTTATAGAGGCAGAAAGATTGTTCCATCGGCCTGTTTTATACTGATTGATTTGTTGATGTTTTTAATTCGGGCATTTAAACGCACCGTCTGTTTGTGC
>JAYVSA010000272.1:0-4723 GCA_043775765.1 Breznakibacter sp.
CCCAATTTGGGGAGAGACTTTTAAGAAAAGGGATGTCAAAAATCCAACCAATGAGAACAGTACATCCAATGAAAGAAATGGACGTAGCTAAGATTTTTAAAGCAAGTTTCGTATTCATTAGAGTCTTTTTATAGGCTAAAATACTAATTTGAAGAAAACTAAAGTTAGTATAATTTATATAATCAAGCGCAATTTCAGCAACATGCTTAGGCAATTTATGATTTTTCTGTCGACAGCTGCTGTTCTCAGGCGCAAGACTTTGTTTTGTTTTGAACTACTTTAAACCCCGATTATGCATTCGCCATTTATATTGCATCGATTTTGCTTCCCATAACGCCGCACGACGCGGAATTTGAGTTAAAGCTATTGAAATTTATAATTAGCTAAATGCAGGAGCCTATCTGCTAAAAGTTTGCCACCAATTTCACGTTTATTTGCCTAGTAGTAAGGTAGTTTGGCACTGCATATTGTTGTGCGTTTACATCGGTTATCCAGTAGTATGAAATGGTGTTGCTGATGTCGAAGAGGTTAAATACATCGAGTCCAATCCAGAGTTTTTTAAAGGGGCCTAAAGCTTTGTTGGGATCTAAGAGTGAGCCTGTTAGCTCTTTCGAAAAACCAAGGTCTATGCGTCGATAAGGAGGCATTCTAAGAGTTGCTTTGTAGCGTGGCGAATCGGGTGGACCAAACGGTAAGCCTGTACCAAAGAGCAGGTTAAGGTGAACTTTGAAAGATGGATAGCGTGGGATGTAGTCTTGAAAGAACAGTGAGAAATTCACTCTCTGATCGGATGGTCGTGGGATGTAGCCAGGATAGTTGGTTGTATAAGTTCCATCGCTGTTTTGCACTTGCTCCACGTCGTTGGTGAGGTTCTCCTCGGTTTTCATCAAGGAGATGGTAGTCCATGACTCGAGCCCTTCTGTTAGTTCGCCGTTGAGTTTGAGATCTAATCCCATGGCATAACCTTTTGCGTTGTTTTCACCAAGATATTTGATGCGAACATTATCGATATTGTACGGAATGAGTTTCGATAAACTCTTGTAATATAACTCGGCTGAGAGTTTAAATGGGCGATTAGAGGCCTCAAAAAAGTAGTTCGAGGTAAGGATGAAATGGATAGATTGTTGCGCTTTAATGTTGTAGTTTATTTCACCACTTGGAGAGTGAAGCTCTTTGTAGAATGGCGATTGGTAATACAATCCGGTAGCAAAGCGAAACTGGAAGTGTCTTTTCCAATCGGGCTCGTACATAATGGCCGCACGAGGACTGATGAGCAGTTCGTTGTTGAAACTCCATAAATTACCTCGTAACCCACCCGTAACAGAGAGTTTACCTCTTTGAGTTGGTATTTGATAATCGTCTTGCACAAAAGCGGTAATTCGGTTGGAAGATGTATTGAGATTGGCCTTGTAACTGTGCATCAACTCTATGGTTTGGCCATTGTATGGAAGCGAATAACCCGCCGAATCGATGTAGTTCCATTCGCTTATGTTTTCTTTGAAATGTTCATATTGGAATTTCGATTCCCACGTTATTTTATGGTCGTTTAAGATATGCGTGCCTTTTAATGAAATGTTTGTAACGGTTCCATTGAGGTCGTTTCTCGCATGATTGACGTACGAAGCTGTATCGGCTGGATTACCCGTTTGGGTGCCACTGCCCTCCGACGTATTGAGGTAATAAGAGCCTACGATGTCGAAGTTTTCGGTTTCAATGGTGTTGTATGTTGAAGTGGTAAGTTTGAATTTGTTGTTGATGTTTGGGCTGTAGGTTAGAGAAAGTGCGCCTAAACCCGAGGCGAATTGATCTTTTTCCTGCCCATCGAAATAAATTGTTATTACTTTCATGTCGGATATGGTTCCGAAGTTTGTGGTTCGAGTAACTGGCGCAAAATTGTAATTTGTTTGTCCGAAGTACCCCAAGATACCTAATTCCAGTTTTGGACTAATTTGGTACGTCAGATAGGTTTGAAAGTCGAAGAATCGTGGGTCATATTCGCCTTTTGTGTCGAGTGAGGCAAGTAGTATTCTATTTGTTTTGTAGCGACTACCGAAAATGGCGGTGAATTTTTTATTTTTCGAGGCTCCTTCGGCGTGAACCGTTCCGCCAAGAAGACTAGCGCTGGCAGACCCTGCAAAGTTTTGCGGTTTTTTATAACTGATATCTAGCACAGACGACATCTTGTCGTTGTATTTTGCATCGAAGCCACCAGCCGAAAAGGAGATGTCTTTTACGAGGTCGGGATTTACAAAACTGAGTCCCTCTTGCTGCCCTGAGCGAACCAGAAACGGTCGGTAAATTTCTACATCATTAACATAGATGCTGTTTTCATCATAGTTACCACCGCGAACGCGGTATTGAGAACTCAGTTCATTGTTGGAGCTCACGCCCATTTGTGTTTTCACCAGCGCGTCTATGTTACCTCCCGAAGCATCGGGTAGAAGAGCAACATTTTTAGAATTCAGCTTTTGAAACGACTCATCGTGTCCTCCTTTTCCAATAATTTGAACGGCGTCCATATCTTCCGATTTTGTTACTAGTGCAATATTAAAAGCTGCTTTTGCCTGACTTTCGGTAGAGATAATTATTTCTTGAGCTGTGTAACCAATGCAACTTACTGCTAGAGTGAATGGTAGCTTTGTTTGTGTGGTTAGAGAAAAGGTGCCGTTGGGTTTAGTAAGCACGCCCATATTTGTGCCTTTAATGGCAATGGATGCAAAAGGAATGGGTTGGTTGAGATTGGAGATGATGGTGCCCTTGAGCGTGAGGTTGTTTTGTGCCAATAAACTGATGGACGTGGAGAGCCAGAGGATTAAAGCGGTAACGATAAGGTGTGTTTTATTCATTTTGTATAGCTCGGAATTTGAAATCTGTTACGAAGCGTGAGGGATGGGAGTGGAAACCCCGGAGCCCCTTTTTGAGGGGGCGAGGAGTTGCAACGTACAGCCCGACCCTTTAGGGGCACGCCCAAAGAAAGAACCAAAAATAGATAAAAAAAGTATATTTTAAGGCAAAAGAATTAAATTGATTTCCAAGCCAAGTAGAGCGTTTTGGTGTTTGGAAGCACCACGTTGGCATCGGCCTCAGCAAGGTCGGAATCGTCGAGAAGTCCAGTGTTTACGGCAATTGTAGGAATTTGTGCAGCGCGAGCAGAGGTTACGCCTAGTGGGGCATTTTCGATAACCACGCACTCAGAAGCCTTATATCCAGAGCGCTGAAGAGCCAAAAGGTAAGGTTCGGGATGTGGTTTTCCGTGTTGCACATCTTTGGCCGAGACGATTTGTTCTTGTGGAATATTGAGAATCGAGGTAAGTCGCTGTAAAAGAGATGGTTGTTGCGAGCCAGTGACCACCCAAGTTGCCAAACCAGCTTGTTGTAGTTCGTGGATAAACTCGGTGATGGAGTGCATAAAGGGGGCATCGGGGTAGTCTTGAACCGAGTCTACCTTGGTTTTGTAGATGGTTTGGATTTCGTGTGGTGTGGCTTCGCGGTTGAGATATTTGCGAAATGCTAGTTCGATGGTTGATTTACCCGTGCGTCCTTCGTTGAGATAGACCTCGCGTTCTGTAAAAGGTACACCATTGGCTTTTAAGCATTTAACCCATTCGGTGGCGTGAAAAGGCATGGAGTCGTAGATGACGCCGTCCATGTCAAAAATGACGCATTTAAGTTTTGGGTTGGCAAGAAGTTGCGAGGCTGTTTGCATAGTAACGAACAATTTGGTGCAAAAATGGCCATTATTTTTGGTTCGATAAATTAAAAATGGCAATTAATATCAAAAAGTTTGGATTAGTGGTGGTGTCGGTCTAATTTTGCTAAAAAAGTTGATGATGGTTGATATAGATATTTTGGAGGATGTGAGAACCAAATTGCCGAATGTGAGATTGGGCGTTTTGGAGATTGGCGTTGTTGTTGAACCATCTGACAATGAGTTGCTTGGATTGATGCAGGAGCGTATTGACGCCTTGAGTAAAAGTATGAAAACGGAGGAGGTGGGAGAGATTGGCACGGTAAAATCGTCAAAAGAGGCGTACCGTTTGTTGGGCAAAGATCCGTCGAGATATCGTTTAAGTGCCGACTCATTGCTGCGTAGAGTGGTAAAGGGGCATGGATTGTATTATGTAAACAATGTGGTTGATATCCTTAATTATCAATCTATTACAACAGGCTACTCTATTTGTGGGTTCGATGCCAAGTGCATTCATGGGAAAGTTGTTTTAGGACTAGGCGAGAAAGAAGAGGCGTATGTTGGAATAGGGCGAGGCAATATTAATGTAGAGAATATGCCCATTTTTAGAGATGACTTTGGTCCGTTTGGCACCCCAACGAGCGACTCTACCCGTACGGCTGTTGGCAAGAAGACAACCTCATTTTTAATGATTTATGTTGCTTTTGATGGAGGAGTGGGTTTAGAAAAAATATTGGATGATACTCAAACATTACTCGAGAAATATTGTTCTGCTACAAACGGCTCTAAACGAATTTTGAAATAGAAAATATAATTGCATTAGGAGATATAAAATAGATATAATGGTTGAGATTTGTGCGTTGGCGAGTGGGAGTAATGGCAATTGCTATTATATTGGTGATGAGCAAGATGCGGTACTTATTGATTGTGGAGTAAGTCGCCGTCTTTTGCTAGAGCGCATGGGCGAGCGCGGTTTGAAGATTGATAAGGTGAAGGCTATTTTTATAACGCACGAACATAAAGACCATATTCAAG
>JAYVSA010000273.1:0-7349 GCA_043775765.1 Breznakibacter sp.
ACTTAATATATAATTCAACTCATTCAGTTCACCAGATACAAATACAACTATTATGATTGCTAAATTCACATCGGTAGCATTTCTACTTCTTGGATTAACGTTTGTTTCCCTCACGGGACAAAACAAAACAGCTCTCTATCTCGATGATTCAAAGCCTATTAATGAGCGAGTAGAAGATGCGTTTTCGCGCCTTACATTGGACGAAAAAGTAGCTCTGTGTCATGCTCAATCTAAATTCAGCTCTGCTGGTGTGCCTCGTTTAGGAATTCCCGATTTTTGGATGACTGATGGGCCGCACGGTATTCGCCCCGATGTATTGTGGGATGAATGGGCGCAAGCTGGATGCACCAATGACTCGTGTATTGCTTTTCCGGCATTAACATGTTTGGCGGCTACATGGAATAAAGATATGGCTTTGCTCTACGGGCAATCTATTGGCGAAGAGGCACGCTATCGGAATAAAACTGTTTTATTAGGCCCTGGTGTAAACATCTATCGTTCACCACTCAATGGGCGTAATTTCGAATACATGGGTGAAGATCCATTTCTATCGTCTAAAATGGTAGTGCCTTATATTAAGGGCGTTCAGCAAAATGGCGTGGCAGCCTGTGTGAAGCACTTTGCTCTAAATAACCAAGAAACCGATAGGTACGGCGTAAATGTAACCGTAGATGACCGTGCGTTGTATGAAATTTATCTGCCAGCCTTTAAAGCCGCAGTACAAGAGGGTGATGCTTGGGCTATTATGGGTTCGTATAACAAATATAAAGGTCAGCACTGTTGTCATAATCAATATCTGTTAAATGACATTTTGCGTGGCGAATGGGGATTTAAAGGTGTTGTAATTGCCGACTGGGGTGGTGTTCATAGCACTCTTGAAGCCAACTCTAACGGTTTAGATATGGAGTTTGGTACTTGGACAGATGGTCTTAAAATGGGTGCAACCAATGCTTATGAAAACTACTATTTGGCAAAACCATATCTTACACTACTAAAAAGTGGCGAGCTAAGCACTAAAGAGCTCGACCAAAAAGTTAGAAATATCCTTCGTTTGGCCTTTTTAACCACTATGGATAAAAACAAACCCTTTGGATCTTTTGGAACACCTGAACATGGTTTGGCGGGCAGAAGAATTGGCCAAGAGGGCATTGTGCTCTTAAAAAACAGTAATAACGTACTTCCTATTAACCTAGCAAAAACTAAAAAGATTGCAGTAATTGGTGAGAATGCCATAAAAATGATGACTGTTGGTGGCGGAAGCTCTTCGCTTAAAGCAAAATATGAAATTTCGCCGCTCAATGGGTTGAAGAAGCGCGTTGGAACACAAGCAGAAGTTGTTTATGCACGTGGTTATGTTGGCGATGCTTCTGGCGATTACAACGGCGTAGTTACAGGTCAAAATTTGGCCGATAGTCGCTCGGCCGACGAACTGCTTACCGAAGCGTGCAATGTGGCCAAGAGTGCCGATTATGTGATTTTTGTTGGTGGTTTGAACAAGAGCGATCGTCAAGACAGCGAGGGAGCCGACAGATTAGAGCTTGGCTTACCATATAATCAGGACAAACTAATAAGTGCCTTAGCAAAAGTGAATAAAAATCTAGTGGTGGTAAACATCTCGGGTAACGCAGTTGCCATGCCTTGGGTTAACGAAGTGCCTGCTATTGTTCAGGGGTGGTTCCTGGGCAGTGAAACGGGCAATGCTTTGGCCGCGGTGTTGGTTGGCGATGTGAATCCATCAGGTAAACTACCATTCTCATTCCCTGTTAAAATTGAAGACAATGCCGCGCAAGCATTTGGTGAATTTCCGGGTAAAAATGGCGAGGTAAACTATAAAGAGAGTATTTTTGTGGGGTACCGTTGGCACGAGATGAAGAAGATTAAGCCTCTGTTTTGCTTTGGTTATGGTTTGAGTTACACCACTTTTGAGTATGGTAAAGTAAGCGTAGATAAAACTAAAATGACGGCATCAGACAAAATTACCTTTAGCGTTTCTGTTAAAAACAGTGGAACTCGCGCAGGTGAAGAGGTTGTTCAGCTCTATATAAGCGATTTAAAATCATCGGTTGCACGACCTGTTAAAGAGTTAAAAGGTTTTGAGAAGATAGCATTACTGCCAGGAGAAACAAAAACCGTTTCATTTACTGTAGATAAGACAGCACTGAGCTTTTTTGATGCAGCGAAACACAGCTGGGTTGCAGAGCCAGGAGATTTTAAAGCCATTGTTGGGGCATCTTCTGCCGATATAAAAGGAAGTGTTGCTTTTGAGTTGAAATAAGTAAAGCTCATATTTTACAATAAAAAAGAGACGTCGTAATTGGCGTCTCTTTTTTATTGTGTTTGTTGTTGCCTTCAAGACTCGTTTGAAAGCTGTATTTTATATTAAAAAGTTGACGCCAATATACAAAGTATAAATTGCTCAAAATCGAGCCTACATCTCCTTATAAACCTTCATCTCACATTTATAACAGTCGAACTCCAACCTATACGTATCTTTAGCGTTGTTTATATAGAGTGGTGGTTTCACACCTCGCGGGTTCTTCTTAAGACATAAATCCTCTTCAAACAAGATGCAATGACGGGTGTGCATCACCTCAATTTCGCCCGAGCTAGGCAAGAACTTCTCTATGCCCCAATCGATATCCGTAACGCCATGACGCTCATAAAACGCACGCGCCTTGTTGTTTATTACGTTGCCACGATAGCTGAGTGTAGCTTGCGAATAAGGTAAATTATTCTTCTCTAAAATCCGTTCTACTCGAGCATAATCAGTAGCTCTTTTGAGTTGATGGTTCTCTCCAGCCTCACGCCTAAAGTTATTTAACACCGAATTAGGTAAAAACCAATTGTTCGAAAAAACCACCGTTGACGATTTGACCTCAAACATGGTGTTTCCAAATTTTGCAAGCTGATTTTCGAGTGTTTGAATAGAGTAATTCGGATTGGTGGTAGCCTCTTTTGTGGCCTCAAAATTCGATTCTGAGCTAATGCCATCTTCGTCAACAATCAATATTTTGAAACCCGTTTCGGTATCATAAATAGAAACATCAATCAACACCACCCTCTTTTCGGTTGGTTTAGCAAGCTCTATACTATATTTTTGGTCGAAGTTGCGATAAACCGTTTCGCCAACCTGCAAATTGAGCATATTGAGCGGATAGAGTTTATTGCCCTCCACTTTATTAATCTTAAACCCTTCAAAATCGCCACTTTTGGTAATAAAGCAAAAGCCGTCGCCATTATTTATGGTAGCATTAGAGGTAATAGTGAAGTGGTCTCGTGCCACAGTAGCTATCTTTCCCAACTCTTCACCCAACGATTTTGGCGTATGCTGATTTCCAATACCTTTCACACGATCATTGGCAAAATACTGAGTAAACCCACGCGAGAAACTCTTAACGGGATTGGGTGTAAAGGTGATAATGCTTTTGCCCGATGAAGCCCTTTGAAACTGGGGTTTTCCTTCTAAAACAGCGTCAATCTCTTTGCGGTAATGCGCCGTGATATTTTTAACGTAATCGGCATCTTTCAGTCGCCCTTCTATTTTAAACGATGAGATGCCCGCCTCAATAAGTTGCCCAATATTGGCCGTTTGGTTATTGTCTTTTAACGATAATAAATGCTTGTCCTTGGCCACCACCAAGCCTGTTCCATCGGTGAGATTATATTTTAAACGGCACGGTTGAGCGCAGTCGCCACGGTTTGCACTTCGGCCATTTACCGCCTGACTCATAAAACATTGTCCGCTATAAGCCACACAGAGCGCGCCGTGCACAAAATATTCGAGAGATACGTTGGTCTTCTCCTTAATAGTTAAAATTTCATCTAACGTAAGTTCGCGAGCCAAAACAACTTGTTCAAAACCAACATCTTCCAAAAACTTCACCTTGCGCCAGTCGCGGTTATCGGTTTGGGTGCTGGCATGAAGCGAGATAGGCGGAAGATTCATCTCCAACAAGCCCATATCCTGAACAATTAAAGCATCGGCACCAATATTATAAAGCTGATGAGCGAGTTTTTCGGCCTCTTCCAATTCGCTATCGAAAAGCAACGTATTTAAGGCAATAAAAATCTTAGAATTGTAGAGATGGGCATGCTTTATCAACTGTTCAATCTCTCTTAAATCATTGCTTGCCCCTTTGCGCGCACCAAACTTCGGACTTCCAATATACACCGCATCGGCACCACAATTGATGGCCACATAACCACAATTAACATCCTTTGCAGGCGACAACAACTCTATTTTCCTATTCATCATTCTAAATTAACCGTACACTTTTCTCAAATAAACCGCAAAGATACTCCTTTGTTCGTTAAATTCTTAACTTCACTTAATAATCATGTTTAAATTCAGACGACTTGGTCTTATTTACTCTTTTTTAACAATTACCAATTTTCTTTTGCCTTATATTTGAGCTGTAAAACAAAATTTGCGCCTTGAGCGTTTAATGTAAAAGATACTATATATGAATCAATTATTAGAAGAATATATCCACTCCAGTGGAAAGCCATATAGTGATGTGAAATTTTTGCTCGACTGTTTTGCCGAGGTACTCGTAGAAAATGGGGAGCAAGATTTAGTGCAATATATTCCTTGGATTAACGACCAAGAGCCCGTTACGCTCGATATTGTAAGAAACTGCCATTCACAAAAAGTGGTGCACATTTTTGCCATTTCGTTTCAGATTTTGAATTTGAGCGAAGTGAATTGGGCTGTACAAGAGCGCAGAAACAAAGAAAATAGTGATGGTGGCGCCTCTATTACAGGCAGCTGGCGCAATGTTATAGAAACGCTTAAGCTCGAAGGCTTTTCGGAAGCTGAAATTGCTCAATCACTAACAACCATAGAGGTTGAACCAGTGCTTACGGCGCATCCTACCGAAGCAAAACGTGCGGTGGTTTTAAAGTACTACCGTGAACTCTATTTATTAATTGTAAAGCTCGAAAACCCCATTTATAATCTCTATGAGCGCGACCAAATTCGCAACGATATAAAAGATGTTTTCCACAAACTCTGGTTCATTGACGATATTTTTCTAGAAAAACCTAATGTAGAAACAGAATTAGGGAACGTGTTGCACTATTTGGTAAATGTGTTTCCTGAAGTGGTAGAATATCACGACAATCAGTTAATACAAGCATGGAAAGGGAGTGGCTTTTCTACCGAAATTTTCAAAAACCACGCCAACTATCCGAAGATAACGTTTGGCACTTGGGTGGGTGGCGATAGAGACGGACATCCGTTTGTAACACCTGAAATCACACATTTTGCGCTTCAAAAACTACGAAATGAAGCCATTCGTTTGCTACATAAAAAACTAAGCAACTTGGCCGATTCAATGAGTATTTACTCAATTGGTCGTCGTTTGAATAAAGATTTTGCAACTCGTTTAGAACAACTAAACCAAGAGATAGACTCGCATAAAGGCGAACTTGGGGTTCACTCCTTGGAACAAGAGCCATTTCGTAAATATGTTAAATTGCTTATCGAGAAGCTGCCCATTAAGCAAGATGCCTTGTCGGGCGAAACAAAACTCCACGACAGGCCATTTACCTACTCCCGCAGCTCTCAGTTGGTGGCCGATTTAGACATTCTGAACAGAGCCATTACCGAATTTGGCGCTTCGCATTTGGCTGTAAATGAAATTGTTAAAGTGTGTCGTCATGCCGATTTGTTTGGCTTTCACTTAGCCCATCTCGACATTCGCCAAAACAGCATGTTTCACGAAAAAGCACTTATTGGGTTGCTTCAAGAAGCCAATGTACTAACAGATGGCAAAACGGAGATCACCAAAGAGTTCCTGTATGAAGAACTTAAGCACAATAGACCATTTACTAAAACATACACGGGTAGTTGCCCAGAAACACAAAACGTGCTCAATTGCTTAAAAGTTATTGATAACCAAATAACGAACTACGGAACACGGGCTTTTGGTGCCATGATTGTGAGCATGACGCGCAAAGTAGAAGACTTATTCACGCTCTATTTATTGGCGCGCGAAGGTGGACTTTTGCATCAAACAAAATATGGCTTGGCGTGCAAAATACCTATTGTGCCACTCTTCGAAACCATTGATGATTTACACAACGGAGTTGAAATAATGGAGGAGTTCTTGAAACATCCTATCACGCAGGCTACGCTCAAAAACATTGCTGATTCACGCAACTACAAAAAACCCGTAGTTGAAGTTATGCTGGGCTACTCAGATAGTAACAAAGATGGAGGTATCATTGCCTCTAACTGGAATCTTTATCAGGCACAAAGTAATTTGCGCGCCGTGGTAGAGCAGTTTGGCATCGAGCTCAAAGTTTTTCATGGCAAAGGTGGAAGCATCAGTCGTGGTTCGGGACCAACCCATTGGTTCTTAAGCTCGTTACATAAGGGCACTCTTCAGGGCAAAATTCGTTTAACCGAACAAGGCGAGACCATAGAGCGTAAATATGCCAATAAGCTCAACGCATCCTTTAATATTGAACTGCTTACTGCTGGCACGCTCCTCAACACCTTAGTACCAACCAAGCACGTGCTTAGCTCCAACCTTCGCACCGAACACCTGATGGACAAACTCTCGGAAGCGAGTTTTGTAAAATACCAGCAACTAACTGGCAATAAGTCGTTTATTCGTTACTACGAACAAGCAACACCTATCGATGTTATTGAAATAAGCAAAATTGGCTCTCGTCCATCACGCAGAACCAACCAACGCTCATTGGCCGATCTAAGAGCTATTCCTTGGGTTTTTAGTTGGTCGCAAACCCGCACCAACATTACCGGATGGTATGGCTTGGGTACTGCGTTAAGCGAACTCAAGAAAACCGATTTGAGCAGTTTTGAGTTGCTTAAGGAGATGTCCAAAAACGATCCGATGATTCGTTACATGCTCACCAACATCGACACGAGCTTAGCAACCACCGATGAAGCAATTATTCTACTCTACTCCTCGCTTGTGGAAGAGCCAGAGGTACGCACAGAAATAGAAACACTCATAATAAACGAGCTGCAACTCACCAAGCAAACGCTGCTCGAAGTACTGGGTAGCCCCATTGAAGTGCGTCGTAAAAACCACTTCCAAAGCACGCAATTGCGTTCTATCCCCTTGCAACTGCTACACCAAGCGCAGGTGGAAACCATCCGCTATTGGCGCTCCCAGCCGCAGTTGAAAGATGCCTCGGCCTCGGCTGCAACACCAAAACATTTCAACATTGTGCTTTTAAAAACAATTAACGCAATTGCCAATGCACTTGGAGCTACGGGTTGATTCTCAGCTATTTTCATTAAATTTGCACATCATTCACATAAAACAACAACATTAAAAATGGATAGATTACTCTCAAAACACTTTCACAACTAC
>JAYVSA010000274.1:0-4003 GCA_043775765.1 Breznakibacter sp.
AATAAATCTGAAATAGATTTGTCGTGATATTTAACCTCGAGCACATCATCAGAAAAACGGCTTCCCTTACAATGCTCGCACTGCAAAACAACATCGGCCATAAATTGCATCTCAACTTTAACAAAGCCTTCTCCTTCACACTCCTCACATCGTCCGCCAGGTACATTAAAAGAGAAATACCCAGGTTTGAACCCCATCTTTTTTGCAAATGGCAATTCCGAGTATATCTTTCGAATATCATCGTAAACCTTAAGATAAGTAACCGGATTAGACCTTGTTGATTTCCCTATTGGGTTCTGATCTACAAACTCAACCTCCTTAATATTTTTGA
The DNA here is from genome assembly GCA_043775765.1 of Breznakibacter sp. Classification (GTDB taxonomy): domain Bacteria; phylum Bacteroidota; class Bacteroidia; order Bacteroidales; family Marinilabiliaceae; genus JAGPHP01. The sequence continues at coordinate 332 of JAYVSA010000274.1, forward strand.
TATCACCTTTTAAACGTCCAAAAGCGCCACCCTTTTCATCAAAATTACCCAACGCCTTATTTAGGGCTGGATAAAAAACACTCTTAATTAAAGAGCTTTTACCCGATCCACTGACTCCCGTAACCGCAACCATTATATTCAATGGGAAATTTACAGATACATTTTTAAGATTATTTTCACAGGCTCCAACCAACTCAATCTTATGTGTCCATGCTCGTCTCGAACTTGGAACTTTTATCAATTCAACTCCGGCTAAAAACTTTGCAGTAATCGTGTCTGGCTTTTTATAAAGCTCTGCCATGGTGCCTTCAAATACCAGTTCTCCGCCATGAATTCCAGCCTTTGGGCCAATATCTATCAAATAGTCGGCTTCCCTTATTATATCTTCATCATGCTCCACTACAACAACCGTATTACCCACATCTCTTAGCTTTTTTAATACCGAAATGAGTTTAATTGTATCGCGCGAATGAAGTCCTATACTTGGCTCATCGAGCACATAAAGAGATCCCACTAGACTTGACCCTAAAGAGGTTGCAAGATTTATGCGCTGACTCTCTCCTCCCGAAAGCGATGCCGATAAGCGATTTAATGTCAAATAGCCCAAACCAACATCTAATAAAAAATCCAAACGTTGTAAAATCTCCTTTAAAAGACGAACCGACAATTTTTGCTCAAACTCATTAATTTCCAAGCCATTAACGACTTGCTTCAACTTGTCTAATGGCATTAAAACAAATTCGCTAATTGAATATCCGTTAATCTTTACCCAACTTGCCTCTTTTTTAAGCCTACTCCCATTGCAATCTGGGCAAAGTGTTTTGCCTCTAAATCGAGAATAAAGTACCCGATACTGTATTTTATAAAGCTGACTTTCAACCTCTTTAAAGAAATCAAAAATACCTCCAAAGCCTTTTCCTCCATGCCAAATAAGTTGCTTCTCTCTCTCTGTTAATTCAAAATATGGTGTATGAACAGAAATTTCATTTCGATGTGCGTTATTTATCAATTGTTTGTTCCACTCGCTTAATACTTCTCCTCGCCAACATGCAATTGCACCATCCAAAAGAGTCAGTGACTTGTCTGGAATAACTAAATCGGCATCAATACCCAATACCGCTCCAAAACCTTCACACTTAGGACAAGCTCCTGCTGGATTATTAAATGAAAATAAATGATCCGATGGTTCATCAAAAATTCTACCATCAGCTTCAAATCGATTTGTAAATTGAGCAATCTCAATATCTTCTCCAAATACCTTTATAATACAGGCTCCGTTGCCCTCAAAAAATGCAGTTTGGATAGAATCCGCAATTCGAGCCAAGAAATCTTCATTATCTTCTACCTGAATTCTATCTATTAATAAAAGACAATCTGCACAATCCAACTCAACCTCTTCAATAGGAATAAATTCACCATTTTTCTCTACTCTCGAAAAACCTTGCATCTGCAATATTTCAAGCTGTTTGAGCAATGTTCTGTCTCCTTGTATCAATATTGGAGAGAGAATAGCAATGCGTGTTCCGATACCTTTTGATAGAATAAAATCAACCACATCTGTAACGGTATGCTTTTTAACTTCTTCGTTTGAAATTGGCGAGAAAGTTCGTCCAATTCTAGCAAAAAGTAATTTAAGATAATCGTATATCTCAGTGCTTGTACCCACTGTAGAGCGCGGATTACGTGTGTTTACTTTTTGCTCAATAGCAACAGCGGGAGGAATTCCTTTAATAAAATCAACCTCTGGTTTATCAATTCTTCCAAGAAATTGACGGGCGTAAGAACTTAAACTTTCAATATATCGGCGTTGACCCTCGGCATAAAGAGTATCAAATGCAAGAGACGATTTCCCGGAACCCGAAACACCCGTAATCACAACAAATTGATTCAGAGGAATATTCACATCTACACTTTTTAGATTGTGCACTCTTGCCCCTTTAATCTCAATATATTTACACTTTGTCATCGCTTTTCTATATTATTACTGCAATTCTATCATTTATTTTCCACTTATCCTATACAAAAATAACCTATAGTATTGACCATTTAGAATATAATATTACCTTTGCTGTTAATTACTGTTAATATTCATTAAAAAACGCGTTGCCTATTTCACACTTCTACTTTATCATATAAACTTTAAACAGTAATAGTATGGAAAAGTTGAAGTTCGTCTCTGATGAAATTTTAATTACCGATTTTCTCTCTGGCAACGAAATGAGTTTAGAAGTACTTGTAAAGCGCCACAAATCAAAAATATTTTCTCATATTCTAAAAAAAGTTCGTAATAGAGAGCTTGCTGAAGATATATTCCAAGATGCCTTTATAAAGGCCGTTATCAACCTAAAACAAGGCAAATACACCGAAGATGGAAAGTTCTCAGCGTGGGTAATTCGTATTGCACACAACCTTCTAATTGATCACTACCGAAAGTCTAAAAAAAACAAAGAAGTTTATCCAAATTCCGATATTTTAACAATGGTCTTTCCAGAACAGGAACTAGAACATTCTATTGAAGACCAGATAATTACGACCACCACATACCATGAAATATCAAAGCTAATTGCATTTCTTCCACCAATGCAACAAGAGGTTTTAAACTACCGAATAAATTGTAATTTAAGCTTTAAAGAAATTGCTGAAGAAACGAATGTATCCGTGAACACGGCGCTTGGTAGAATGCGATATGCACTAATTAATTTAAAAAGATTAATCAACGATAATAATATTTATATATCTACACCAACATTGTAATAATAAAATGGAAAATTCGTTATGGTTATATAAAATAATTTATCTCGCCTATGAAACGAAATTCTACTCGATTACAATCAAATTTAACAATTAAAGGATTAAAAAAGAAGTCAATGATGTTCGATGAATCAAATCCAAGTGATTTTGCAATTCAACAAATTCTTAATTTCTCTAAGGCGTACATGGCATTTCCTCTTCAAATTCAATTTAAGTTTGGGGTATTTTTAAATTAAGGTTGTCTAATTTTAAAGAACGAAAAAAGGGAAGATGTCTTCCCTTTTTTCGTTCTTTAAAATCAAGTATTTGTAAATACTAATAGGCGTCATCTGGCCGATCAGACACGTTATAACAGGAGTTAAGTGCTAAAATTACCATTTGCCACCAATTTCAATATAGAAATTGCCGAATTTGCTCTTTATGCTTTAGAAAAGATATTTGTAGATGGCTATTTTTACAAAAAAACAGGAGTTGTGGTCATGGATATCTCACATGCAAATATGACTCAGTCTACGTTTTTCAAAAACAGCGATCCAAGACATAAACTTGGGGAATCTCGTCCGAAGTGCCATCTCTACGCAGAATCTATTAATCATGTAACTTATAGCTAAAGTTGTGTAACAGTTGTGGCGCCTTATGCCATTATTTTTATTGTGTTGTAAAAATGGTTTTGCAACGTAATAACTGATTGCATGAAAACAACTTTACGTTTTGCATTTGTAGCCATTTTAGGGCTTCTAATGCCCAATTTAGCTTTTGGTCAGGCACCCAACTTGGGCACAGCCGCCAACTTTGTCCTTTTTTCTACTGATGGAGCTATTACAAATACTGGTCACTCGCAATATATTGGTCATGTAGGTTCAAATATTGGCGACATTACGGGTTTTGGTAATGTAAACGGACAAATGCACAGCATCGATG
>JAYVSA010000275.1:0-6714 GCA_043775765.1 Breznakibacter sp.
CACGCAAAAATGGTTCATGTTTATCGAGAGGTAAATACCAGTGTGATGTCTGTTTTATAATGGGTTTGCTTCCGCTTAAAGTCGATTTTGGATTAATTAAATCGGTGGCATTCAGGGTTGTACCGCACGCTTCGCACTGATCGCCATAGGCGTTTTCGTTACCACAATGCGGACAAGTACCAGTGATATAACGATCGGCCAAGAACGATTTTGCCTCCTCATCGTAATACTGGTCGGTAACGCGCTCAACAAACTCGCCTTTTTTATTAAGTGTATCGAAGAACTCCGATGCCGTTTTGTGGTGCATCTCGTTGCTGGTTCTGCTGTAAATATCGAACGTGATACCAAAATCTTGAAACGACTGCTTAATAATACCGTGATATTTATCCACCACATCTTGTGGCGTAACTCCCTCTTTTTTAGCCTTTATAGTAATAGGCACGCCATGCTCGTCCGACCCGCCAATAAGCAACACATCCTCGCCCTTCATGCGCAAGTAGCGAACATAAATATCGGCAGGAACATAAACTCCAGCCAAATGACCAATATGAACAGGCCCGTTGGCGTAAGGAAGAGCGGTGGTTACAAGTGTGCGTTTGAAATCATTCATTGCTATATCGTTTTTACTATAAAACAGATGGACTAAAAATTGGCCAGAAAACAGTACTTTTGAATTATAAAGAGTTGGTTTTCTGAAAAGAGGTACAAAGATAACCAAACTTATGTGAGAGAAAAAAGTTGAAACAAGTTTGATATGATTATTCCACCATATTTACACCAAGGTAGCGTTGTTAGCATTGTTCCACCAGCGGGTAGAGTTAATCCGGCTTATGTAAATAATGCCAAAGAGTATCTCGAAAACCGAGGCTTTAAGGTGCTTATTGCTAGTAACGCCTCATCCGCCTATTTTCAGTTTGCGGGTACCGATGAGGAACGACTTCAGTCAGTGCAACAGTTTTTAGACGATGAATCAATCCACGCCATTCTCTTTGCACGGGGCGGTTATGGCTCAATACGAATCATCGATAAACTCAATTTCGATGGTTTTAAGAAACATCCAAAATGGCTTATTGGCTTTAGCGACATTACCATTTTTCACTCTATGGCGCACAAATTGAGTATCGCCTCACTTCATGCTCCCATGACTTCGAGTATGGACTTACAAAGGAGCTGTGACGATGTGGAAATGGCCTTACAACTACTTGATGGTAAATTGGTTATAGCTCAACCTCTGCCACACAAACTAAACAAAAATGGTTGTGCCGATGGTATTCTGATAGGCGGAAATCTATCACTCATTTACGCCCTCAGAGGCACTCCAATCGATATCGACCCAAAAGGAAAAATTCTTTTTATTGAAGATTTGAACGAATATCTCTACCACTTAGATAGAATGATGCATAACCTCAAGCTTGGCGGCATTCTTGAGCAACTTTCGGGCTTAATAGTGGGACAATTCTCCGACATGAAAGATAATGAGTCACCATTTGGGCAAAGTGCTTATGAAATTATTCTGGAGGCCGTTAAGGAATACTCCTACCCCGTAATTTTCGACTATCCAGCGGGGCATGTCGATGTTAATTATCCGTTAATATTTGGTAAACGTGTGGAGATGGTGGTTGGTGATGATTTGGTAAGTTTAAAATATAAAAACCTCCCCTAACCCCTCCTAAGGAGGGGAAAAAAGACAAAAACATTCAATGTTATATCATTGCTCATCTCCTTTGGAGGGATTGGGGGAGACCAAAATAAAAACATTATGGCTGATCACAATAAACTAGGAAACGAAGGTGAAACAGTAGCCGCTAACTATTTAGCCAACAACGGTTACGCTCTTTTAGAACGCAACTGGCGCTTCGGCAAATACGAAATTGATATTATTGCCGAAACCAGTGAATTTTTGGTTATTGTGGAGGTGAAGTCGCGCTCTACCGAAACATGGGAACACCCAAAAGACGCCATCACCAACAAGAAAATTCGATTTCTGGTAGATGCCACCGAGGCTTATATATTGGAGCATGATATTGACAAAGAGGTTCGGTTTGATGTTATTTCTACCATTCCAACCCCTAAAGAGTGGAACATTGAGCATATTGAAGATGCTTTTAAATCGCCTGTGAGATGAATATAGAGTCGTTTAGAGATTATTGCCTAAGTAAACATGGTGCAACGGAGAGTTTTCCTTTCGACGAGGTGACGCTGGTTTTTAAGGTAGGAGGAAAGATGTTTGCGCTAGCATCGCTGGATGGAGAAAATAGTGTAAATTTGAAGTGTGATCAGGAACGCGCCATTGAGTTGCGCGAGGAGTATAGCGATATTCTGCCAGGGTTTCACATGAACAAAAAGCATTGGAATACGGTGCTTTTGGCGGGCGATTTGAAGGTGAACTTCATTAAGGAGCTGGTGGATGATAGTTACAATTTGGTGGTGGCGGGCTTGACCAAGAAGGCGAGAGAGGAATTGAATAACTCACAATAAAGAACTGATTATGAAACGTTTAGCAAGATATTTTTTGCAAGGATTACTTTATATTGCGCCAATTGGATTGACGTTTTACATTATTTGGGTCGGTTTTGTGGGCATTGATGGGTTGCTTACAAACTTAGATATTTTTAAGAAAGGTGGTGTTCTACAGCATTTTAGCTTTCCAGGAATGGGAATTATTGTAATTCTCTCGCTGGTAACGCTCATTGGCTTTTTGGGGCAGAAATTAATTACTACACCTCTCTCTGGAGCCATTGATAAGGGGTTGAACAAAACGCCTTTTATTAAAATTATTTATACATCTATAAAAGATTTATTGTCGGCTTTTGTGGGCAAGGAGAAGAAGTTCGACAAGCCCGTCATGGTAAATCTCGATAACAAGGGAATTCAACACCGACTCGGCTTTATTACTGCCACAAATCTCGAAGACATGGGCATTATTGATATGGTGGGAGTTTACTTTCCGAGTTCGTATGGCTTTGTGGGTGATTTTTTTATTGTTCCAGTAGAGAAAGTAAAACCGCTCGATGCTCATTCGGCCGATGTGATGAAATTTATTGTATCGGGTGGTGTGTCTAAGGTTCGCCATGCAGCCTCAGTAATTCTCGACGAGAACGGTGAAGAGATTATTCCGCCAAGTCAGCAATAAATATTTTACAACCTTCGGCAATAACCTCTTTTATTGGTGTGAATTTAAAGGCTACGGCATCTTCAATTTTATGGGCACTGTAAGCCGATGTTTTAAAGGATGTTGAAATAGTTTCGCGGGTAATTAGAGGTTCTTTCGAAACAATTTTAGACCAAATCCAAGCCAAACGCCAAGCGGTATTGCCAATAAATGGCGTGAGTTGTTTTGATGGTGGAGTGACTTTAAACTCGTTGGCAATGGTAAATAAAAACTCTTTATAGGTTCTATTTTCGCTATTTAACACAAAGCGTTCGTTCGAGATTGGGCTATTCATAAGAATAATCATAGCACGCGCCACATCTTCCACGCCAACAAAACCAACACTTCCAGTGCCATAATATTTTAAGCCATAGTAAACCGTTGGGAAGAACTTAGAACTTCCTTTTTTCCAGTTTCCAGCTCCAACAATAACCGACGGATTAACAATAACTACATTGAGCCCCTCTTTGGCACCTCGCCACACTTCCATTTCAGCCCAAAACTTTGAGAGGGAATAGGTAGAATGAGAATCGGTAGGCTTCCAGGTCGATGATTCATCTATTAAACGCCCATCTAACTCGTTACCTAATGAGGCAATAGAACTCACGAAACAGAACTTTTCTATGCCTAATAAAATGGAGAGATTTACTAAGTTGGCGGTTCCTTTTTGGTTTACCTCAATAATCTCTTTTTTCCTTCGAGAGTCGAACGACACCACAGCCGCTGCATGATAAACACGTTTGATGCCTTGAAGTGCATCGGTTAGCTCCTCTAAATCGAGCAAATCAGCTTCTATCCACTCTATTTTAGAAAAATAATCGTCTATATTTTGCGTATAGTAACCAAATATTGTTTTACAAGTCTCCACCGATGAAGATGAGCGTTTAATAGCTCTCACTTTTTCGCCCGTAGCCACTAATTGATACAGTAAATGCGCCCCCACAAAACCTGTTCCACCTGTTACTAATACCATTTACCTCTAAAATTACCAATTAAATATTACCGTTTGCTTCAAATCGGGGTGCACGCTCAAAGGTACTGGACTAATGCCTGCACATGCTTCAATCATTTCTTTTTGCTCGGTTGTGTAGCTCCGTTTTGGAAAGAAGAACTCAATAACAACCTCCTCTACCCTACGTGGTTTATCGGCCATTATTTTGGTAATTTCCATTTCGGTTCCGTCGATATTCATCCCATGATCCATAGCACGAATTCCCATAATGGTAAGTATACAGTTACCTAAAGAGGTGGCAAGTAAATCGGTTGGCGAAAACGCTTCTCCCTTACCACGGTTATCTAATGGCGCATCGGTAATGATTTTTGCCCCACTTTGAAGATGAATATTTTCGGTGCGCAAATTGCCTAAATAGGTTGTTTTTACTGTTGCCATACTCAATTTTTTTTGTGCTGAATAGTCTCTATCATATTCCTTTTAGAGATATTCTACCAAATTAAATACATTTTTGCCAATTAATGGTTTTAATGGTCTAAAATCTTACATAATGGTCAATTTTCTTTATTCTAACGCTATTTTGAGTTAATTTTGTGCCCATCAATTATAAACATTTAAACAACAAAATATGTTTTCAGGAATAATAGAAGATGCAGCGGTAGTTATTGATTTACAAAAGGATAAGGCCAATCTAAACCTTACATTAGAATGCTCGTTTACGTCGGAACTAAAAATTGACCAAAGTGTGGCGCACAACGGCGTTTGCCTTACGGTGGTAAACATCAACAAAAACCGCTACACCGTTACGGCTATTCAAGAAACGCTCGACAAAACCAATTTGGGCGACCTAAAAATTGGGAGCAAGGTGAATTTGGAGCGTAGTATGATGATGAATGGCAGACTCGATGGACACATTGTTCAAGGCCATGTTGATCAAACGGCTATTTGTGTTGAGAAGAAAGAGATGGATGGCAGTTGGAGTTTTACCTTTCAGTACGAGATAGACCTCGAAAAAGCATCGCAGGGTTATATGACCGTTGAAAAAGGTTCGGTTACGGTAAACGGCGTGAGCTTAACGGTGGTGAATAGCAAAAACGACAGATTCTCGGTTGCCATTATTCCTTACACCCACGAATTTACAAACTTTCACCAAATTGAGGTTGGCACTCGTGTAAATCTTGAGTTCGATATTTTGGGCAAATATATTAGCAAGTTATTGGAATTTAGAAAGTAGATAGCTCGTAAATCTGCTAAGAATGATATGCGCACATTAACGATAGAATTAAGAGATGAAGTCGCCTAAAAAGCACTTCATCTTCTCAAAGAATAAAATCGAATATGGATGGCGAGTGACTACAAACACTCTTAAAAACCATTTATCTAAACAGCTCCTTCATACGTTCGAGCATCGTTTTACTATCTTCGTCGGCTTGTTTTCTTTCGGCCGATTTTTCTTGTGGCTTCTGATTTGGAGTAGGTTTAGAGCCGCCAAAAATATTTCTAAAGAAGCCACCGCCTGGGTTCTCAGGAAGAAAATCTTCACATGTGAGTTTCGTAGTCATATTTTCAGAGAGCGTTTCAAACGGTCGATTGGTGTAGTAGCTCAATGCGCTATTTGATTCCACACCAGCCATAAATCTACCAAAAATTGGCAAAGCCGTGTGAGCTCCTTGCCCATATCCGCCCATAAAATGAACCGACGGCTCATCGCATCCAACCCAAGCACCTGCCAAAAGAGTGGAAGTATAACCAATAAACCAACCATCGACATAGTTTTGCGTGGTACCTGTTTTACCGGCCAACTCAGATTTTAAGCCATAAACGGTTCTCAACGACTGCGCTGTTCCATTCTCAACCACACCGCGCATCATCTCAATAATAGCTGGACTCACCTCATCGTTCAAAACATTTGATTTCGGGTCCAAGGCTGGGCGTTGATAAAGCACCTTACCATTCTTATCTACAATTTTTACAAGTCCATCCAAATCCGTAGGAACACCATAATTTGCAAAAGTGGTGTAAGCCGAAATCATTTCAAAAAGCGATATGTCGGCTGTGCCTAAAGCAACTGATGGCAACTCAGGAATATCAGCTGTAATGCCCATTTTATGTGCCATATCAACCACATTACTCATCCCAACATTAATAGCTAATTCGGCTGTTACTGTGTTTACCGAATGGGTTAATGCGCCTTTAAGAGAATAATAACCGCCATAATCGTCGGAGTAATTACTCGGCGACCAATCTTGATATTCGCGATAAACCTTCTTCTCATTTGCAAAATACTGACATGGATCAATGCCACTCTTAAGGGCTGTTGCATAAACTATTGGCTTAAATGTACTTCCACACTGGCGAGAAGATGTTACGTGGTCGTAAGGGAAAAATTTATGATTTGGGCCACCTACCCATGCCAAGATGTCGCCACTTTTAGGATCTACCGCCAAAAAACCGGCTTGTAAGGTTTTAAGTGTTCGCTTAATGGAATCGGCCGGACTCATATTAATATCGGCCTCGCCCCATGGTGAGTAAAGCGACATATCGACTTTTGTTTCCATTGCTTTTTTAATTTGCTTAGGCGTATAACCTGCCTTTTGCAATTGCTTATATC
>JAYVSA010000276.1:0-7138 GCA_043775765.1 Breznakibacter sp.
TGCGTGGGCAAAAGTGAGTGGTTGATTTTTATCGGGCAGCGGGCTCTGGTATTGCTTGGCTAAAACACGATTAACCACGGGAGCCATTATTTTCTTCGATTGCTTTGACGATTGAATTGCATCATTTGAGAAAGAATAGGGAGCGCCCCCCTCTGAGAGTTGTGCATAACCATACATTGGTGCAAGAAGACAAACATAGAGCAAAGCAATTCTATATGCAGTATTTATCATTTCTTTGGTTTTAAAAATTACTTATAGTTTGTACGAAAATCTTAAAATCAATACAATGGATATAAAGATAACATTCAATCAAAATATTTAGGTTAAATAGACCAACAAATTTCTAAACGAACTACACAAAACGTGAAACCATTGTAATTAGAATTTGTGGCCAACATACTTTTTACTCAGCAAATATCTATTTTGTTTCATTGTTCTAGAGAATAACAACGGCATGTTTTAACAATTACACAAAACGGCAGTGATAGTCTGTTTTATTGTTGTTTTCGTTTCATTTATTCATATTTAATACCTATATTTAAGTATGTCTACTTACCAAAACAAGTGAGTGTAATGACGCTTTTTATTGTTGGGTAGGATGTTTTTTTGACGAATGCACGAAACTAGGTAACGAATAAAGCGTATACCGCATCGAATCTCATTTTCGAGACCTGATGATTGAAGAAAAAGAGTATTTATTTTGAGCTTTCGTTAATTTTAGTAAGGTATTAATGGTGTTAGGACAAATTGATAATACATCCTCAATGGAAGAGGCAGAAGATTATATCAGTAGGATAACCCGACTGGCTAACCGAAATAAAGAGTTAAGTTCACAACTCGATCATTTAGTTAAAAGATACTCTTCGTTTCAAAAACGAACGGATACCTATTTGGATTTAGTTTCGGAATTTACGCCCGAACTAGGAAGTGATAAAGCATTAAAAGCATCGCAGGATAAAGCCTTTAGGGTAAAGATGTGCTCAATTGTGTATGTTGCAATTGAAGGCTTTGCTAAAGTTATTGAACGTCCGGATGCCCAACAACTCATTGACGAACTCGACGATATACACCGCACCTTAGATGATATTGCCCTAAAACACAAAATGTTTATGGTTAAAACCATAGGTGATAGCTATTTGTATGTTGCTGGCATAGAAGATCATAGCCGAACAAACCCAATAGATAGTATTTTGGCAGCCAATGAGATGCAATTTTATATTAACAACGTTGTTCGAGAGGGAGGCAAGAATAATCAACCATGGAATTTACGAATTGGCGTTCATACAGGAACGGCTATGGCAGAACACACGGGAAAGAAAAATTCTCCCTACAAAGTTACTGGCGAGGCTGTAAATATTGCTAGTAGACTAGGAATGGTTTGCGACCCAGGAAAAGTGAATGTCTCGGTGATGACTTACGAGCTTGTAAAAGAGTTTTTTGTATCGGATCAATGGCACTCGATGCCCGTAAAATACAAAGGATTAATTGATATGTTCTATGTAGATGGTATAATTCCTGAACTTCTTGGTAGTAACCCAATAGAACCCTCAGACTTATTCTTTACAAAATACCGACTTATTCAGTTCATGGATATCCAGGAAGAGTTGCTCGATTATTTGGAACAGAATTTACCTCTCAACCTTTATTACCACAACGTAAAACACACAATTGACGTTGTTACAGAAGTTGAACTTATTGGTTTGGCCGAAGGATTGAGTGAAGAAGAGGTGATGTTACTTAAACTGGCTGCTCTTTTTCACGATGCTGGACACACCATTAACTATAAAGACCACGAGATGCATGGCGTGCATATTGTGCATCGTGTTTTGAAGAAATACAATTTTAAAGCTGAACAAATTGCAACGATTGACAGGCTCATAATGGCAACGAAGTTTCCTCCAACACCAACCGATAAACTTGAGATGGTCATTTGTGATTCCGACTTAGATTATTTGGGTAGAAGTGACTTTATTCCTGTATCACACACTTTGTATAAAGAATTGAAAGATAGAGATATGATAGGTTCATTTGTTGAATGGAATGAACTTCAGCTAAAATTTATTAGAAGTCACCAGTACTTTACATCAACAGCGTTAAATTTACGCGAAGTAAATAAACAAAGTCAAATAGATCGGTTAGAGGGCCTTATCAATGCTGGTGTTGAAGATTATGACGAATAAAGATTAATGAGTTGGAAATAGCAATGAACTATCGCCATAACTCAAAAATTTATAACCACTCTGAATTGCATGATCGTAAATGGTCATGCAATTTTTGTATCCTATAAAGGCAGAAACCAAAAGAAGAAGTGTACTTTCGGGCTGATGAAAATTGGTAATGATAATCTCTACCAATCTGAACTTATAACCTGGCTTAATCATTATAGAGGTAGATGCCTCCACAACCTCTAATTTGTGAGCATTCATGAAATATAAAACAGCTTTCAAAGCCTCATCTTTAGATGTAGTAACCTCGTTTTCATAAGGTTGCCACTGTGAAACAGAAAGAACAGAGTCGCCACTCAACAACCTTACCCCCAACCAATAAATACTCTCTATAGTTCTTACACTGGTAGTACCAACCGCAACAAGCGCACCTTTGGAATACAACAACGCCTCAATAAAATTTTTACGCACCACGAAGAGCTCCTGATGCATTTCATGTTTGGTAATATCTTCATCTTTAATGGGTTTAAAGGTACCTGCACCTACATGCAAAGTGAGATATTCTAATTGATGTCCATTGTGTATTAATTCATCGAGCATTTTTTGTGTAAAATGCAAACCCGCTGTTGGCGCCGCTACAGACCCTTTATGGTGCGAATAGACTGTTTGATAACGCACCGTGTCTACCAACTCCGTGTCTCTATCGAGGTATGGAGGAATAGGCAATGTGCCCATAGAGTCTAATATTTCGGAGAATGAAAATCGTTTATCTTTCCACTCAAAACGTACCAGATTGTTTTTCCCCAACTTCTCAACCAAATAGGCTTTAACATCAACAGATATTCCATTGACAACTAAAGATTTTACCAGCACCTCATCTTGTTTCCATCGTTTAAGATTGCCAACCAAACAATTCCAAGTGACTGTGCCAATGGCAGAAAAAGCCTCTGTAATCTCTTTTGGAGATACTGGTTCGAGACAAAAAACCTCAATTCTACTACCCGAAAGCTTTTTAAATTCAATGCGGGCATTAATAACCTTCGTATTATTAAAGACCAGCATGCTCAATGGAGGCAAAAATGAGGTGAGACTGGAAAATTGAGAATCTATAATTTGCTGATTATAAACTAATAAACGAGATAAGCCTCTCTCACTAGCAGGATATCGGGCAACCGAACTCTCGGGTAAATTATAGCGCAAGTGCTCAAGTGTGATTGTCTCATTTTCAATTCTTTCCATATCTCATTTTATTAGCCCCGCAAAAATAGTTAACTTCGTGGTCTGTAAAAATTAAATATCAACTTTTTAAATACCATCTTTTATGACAGTTCAAATTGGAGATAAAGTACGATTCTTAAGTGACGTAGGAAGTGGCACAGTGGTTCGAATTGATAAGAACATAGCTTTTGTTTCTGATGAAGATGGATTTGAACGCCCCTCACCTCTTTCTCAAATAGTTGTAATAGAAAGCATTAGCACCCAACAAAAGCGTGCAATAAAAGATGATGTGATATCTAAAAACGAAGATCTTAAAGCCTCCACAAAGCAAATTTCAAAAAAAATTGAGAACGATAATGCTCTTTATCTGGCGCTTCATCCTCAAAAATTTCCATTTAGCGAGAGCGATAATATTGAGTTATATTTGCTTAACGATACCAATAATGTGGCTTTATACCATATTTACAGTTTGGCAAACGATATGGCAACAACCCTTAAAGCTGGATTTTTAGAACCCAATACACGAGAAAGCATTCTCGCAATCAAAATTAACAAACTCGACACGACGATTGGCTATCAAGTAATACAATATCAGGCTGTTGGAAAATTCTCACCTCTTGCCACATTAAACGGACAATTTAAATTTAAAAGTCTCGATATACTTCAATCCAAAACCTTTAAGCTTAACCCATTTTTTGCCCATCAGACGCTTCTTTTCACGCTAAATGCTGAAGAACATCACAGCAAACAAGATTTGCTCGAAAAATATGCCAAAAGCTTTCCTCCAATAGCTAAAGAAATTATAGCACCCGCATTTGATGTCAAAAAAAATAAGCCAAACATAAACGACATTTTAGAAATAGACCTCCATATTGAGCAGTTACGTGATGACTTACGCCATCTTTTACCACACGAGATATTGCCCATTCAAATGGAGCATTTCCATAAAATAATGAGACAGAATTTACCTCTAAAAGGGAAACGCATTGTGTTTATTCACGGCGTTGGAGCTGGCACCCTCAAAGGAGAGTTGCTTAAAGTACTTTCAAAAAATTATCCGAAGTGTGAGGTACAAGATGCATCGTTTCAAGAGTATGGTTTTGGTGCTACCAGAGTAACGATAAGATAGTATTTCTATATTCATTCACAAAAAAAGCGAAATGCCACGTTTAGCATTTCGCTTTTTCAATCCAATCAACCATAAAACTAAAAACAAAAGCTCACTCAATTGAATTAACAAAAACCTGTATCTCTAATAGTGCTTTGAATGAGCCTTTGGCAAGCTAAACACACAAACTATAATACAAATACCTTAAAAACTATACACTAAGGTACTTATAATGTTGCAAATATTGATTTTTAAAGTGTTAAATAATCGGGATCTCCAAAGATTTAACACTTACTCTTGCTCCAAATTATAGTCCGTTCCATGAAACGAGTTCAGCCATGGGTAATCTGTTTTTAACTGACACTTCATCCTTATTAGCGTAACCTATTGGAAGCAAGACTATTGGTTCGAGGTGAGCAGGCAAGTTAAGAGCATTAGCAACAATTGGTGCATTAAAATTACAAACCCAACACGTTCCTAATCCAAGTTCGGTAGCCATAAGAGTAATATGATCTACAACAATAGCCACATCCACATTGCAATGATCTTTTCCATCGGCACGCTTCCACGAAGTTTGATGGTTCCCCAGTATTACAAGTAGCTGACTTACCGACTTGAACCATTCGCGAGGATAAGAAGCCTTTATGGCATTGAGAAGTTGTGGTTCATTAACCACAACAATCTTAAACGGTTGCTTATTGGCCGCGGTAGGAGCCATTACTGCCGACTCCAAAATTTGACGCATCGCTTGCTCATCAACCCGTTTCGGTGAATAATTACGTAAACTATAACGCCTATTAATCAGTTCTTTAAAGTGCATTCTATCTGAAATTTTGTTGGGAATTGTTTAGATCGTTTTGTTAAAGAAGTGGTGAAAGTAAGCGTGCAAATGACTCTTTTGTTTTGGAAAGAAGCGGTCTACGAACCCACTCTTCCAATATAATTTGTTTGCTCGACAGTAAATCTGTTTCAAAATCGGCTTTTAAAGTCATGGCAGTATTAACATCGTACATAAACGCCGTAACCTCCCAGTTTTGCTCAAAACTTCGGAAATCCATATTGGCGGAGCCCACGGTAGAGAGATAATCATCAATAATAGTTGTTTTGCTGTGGATAAAACCCTTTTCATAGAAATAGATTTTGACACCAGCTTCGAGCATCTCTTTAATGTAAGATCTTGAACTTAACACCGTAATATATCCATCAGACCTAAAAGGCATTATTATTCGCACGTCAACACCACCGAGTGCCGCACACTTAATAGCCATAATCATACTCTCTGTGGGCATAAAATATGGCGTTTCAATATAAACGTACTCTTTTGCCGATGATATTGCTTTAAAAAAGCCCATCATGATGGCAGGCCAGTCGGTATCTGGACCACTGGAAACCATCTGAATCATAGCCTCACCACTACGGCGCACGTTTGGAAAATATTTGGCATCACTCAACTCAATTTGACTCACGAAATACCAATCGGTCATAAAAATGGCATGAAGCGAATGGATGGCATCACCCTCAATTTTAAGATGTGTATCGCGCCAAATGCCATACAAATTCTGATTCCCGTCGCGGTATCTATCGGCCACATTGATTCCACCCATATAGCCCACTTTCCCATCAACAATAAGTATTTTGCGATGGTTTCTGTAATTCACTTTACTAGTAAAACGCGGAAATCTGACCTGTAAAAACGAGTAAATATGAACGCCCGATGATCTTAGATCATTAAAGAATCCCTTTTTAAGAGCCCAACTTCCCACATCGTCCACAATCATTCTCACCTCAACACCCTCTTTTGCTTTGCGTTTCAAAATATCGACAATGGCAGATCCAACAATGTCATTCTCAAAAATATAATATTCAGTGTGGATAAATGAAGTAGCCGATTCGAGCGATTTAATAATGGCATCGAAGGTATGATGCCCATTGTTATAAACCTGTACTCTATTTTTCTGAGTAACAATTGCGGTGCTACTATTTATAAGCATTTGAATGAGAGCTTTATTGCTCTGCATGTGTGGCTCTTTAAGCAATAATCCGGAAGTGATTTTATCTATTTGAGAATGAGCATGATGCAGAAGTCTATCGTGGTTTTTAAGACCCTTTTTAGCAATAATCTTCTCTTTGCGGTAATTTTGTCCGAAAAACACATAAAAAGCAATTCCCAAACCAGGCATCAACAGGATAATTAAGATCCAAGAGATGGTTTTTACTGGCTGTCTGTTTTCGAGCATAATAACCCCAAAAACAACGAGTAAACTTACCGCATAAATGGTAACTAAACTCGAATAGAGATAGGGCTCATAGTGTTGAAAAATCTCCATAAAGAGAACGTTTTCGTTAAGTTAGCAATTATTTCTAAAATAGAGTATTTTATCGTGAGCAAAATCAAACGAACGAAGAGGTTGATGATTCATTCTTGGAGCGGGTAATCCGCCACCAAACCACTTATTGCCCACAATGACGCGCGCTTCATCCCACTTATTTTGATCAACAAAAAGGTCTATTAAACGAGTTCCTCCCTCAACAACAACGGAGTGAATTTGACGTTTGTATAAATCG
The DNA here is from genome assembly GCA_043775765.1 of Breznakibacter sp. Taxonomy (GTDB): domain Bacteria; phylum Bacteroidota; class Bacteroidia; order Bacteroidales; family Marinilabiliaceae; genus JAGPHP01. Next base: position 7,057 of record JAYVSA010000276.1, read on the forward strand.
TCAAGAATATCATTAACCATTAATTCAGAAGATGTTACAACAACAACTTCTGCATTTTGATATTTTACGTTTGGGTTTAATG
>JAYVSA010000277.1:0-4414 GCA_043775765.1 Breznakibacter sp.
GAAGCAGTTTGCGAATTACTGCCAGTCCTGATTTTGAGACAAAAACCAGCTATTCTGTGCGTGTTAGAACAACCGACCAAGGAGGAACTTTATACTTTGAAAAAGCGTTTACCATTATGATTAACAATTTAGATGAGGCGGTTGTTGTTACAACACAAGATGTTACCAGTGTTGCTACAACTACTGCCGTTGGAAATGGTAATATCACCGACTTAGGAAGTCCAAACCCAACAGCTTATGGCGTATGTTGGAATACGGGAGGCACACCAACAACATCGAGCAGCAAAGACGACAAAGGGGCAACTTCTTCTACAGGGGCTTTTACTGCTTCACTTTCTGGATTAACGCCGAATACAACCTATTACGTACGTGCTTTTGCTACGAATACTTCTGGTACCGTTTATGGCACTGAGGTCTTTTTTACAACCACAGAAGCAACTACGTCAACCTACTCAGGTACTGGCGACTGGTCGAACTCCGCCAACTGGTCCGATGGCATACCGGGCTCCGGCACAACTGTAATAATTGACGGTAATGTTACACTCAGCAATGGTACAACAGTAAAAGCAATTACTACAAATGCAGGTGCTAACTTAACCATAAATGTAGGGCAAACCCTTACTGCGTCAAATGGCATTTACAACAACGGAACCATAACCAATAACGGAACCATCGAAGGCTCCATTGTAGTACCTATTGTGTTTGAAGAGAATGGTGGATCCTTAGTTTCCGATTTAACGCAGGACTTCAATACGGCATTAACTCTACCTACGTCTACAAAAAATAGTTATGACTTTATTGGTTGGTATAGCGATGTTGCTTTAAGCACGGTATTTAACGAAACAACAATGCCACTTAACGGTGTAACGCTTTATGCTAAATGGCAATTGGCTACAGGTTTAGAAGCCAATGAGCAGGTGTCGATATCAATTTATCCAAATCCTGCCACCAACGGAATTACAATTTCGGTAGGTACTCAGCCAACTCTTGTTACGATTTACGATTTGACTGGAGGATTGGTGCTTACTCAAGAAGTAATTAATAATAGCTACATCGACATAAGCTACTTGCCAGAAGCGACTTATATAGTTAAAGCTAACGGTAAAGTTGTTAAATTAGTGAAAAAGAAATAAAAGTGAAGTATTTCTAAATGAAAACCCTTCAGGCTAAATTGCTTGAAGGGTTTTTTATTTCATCACTTATATTCAACTGTTTATACAAATTAAATTTTCTAATGAGCACAATTGTAAAAAACAAATACTATTTAAATGCCTTCACGAGAGCTTTAAACTTAACACTTAGCGATTTATCATGTGGCGTGATGGGAGGAATTGCTCTATCAACACCCAAAAGCTGATAAACTGCCATTTGAGCCGCCCGCACAGAATACTCCACAGTAAAAACTACATCGTCTGATATCTCCACAAATTGACTTATGAAGGCAAGATTTGCTGACACCATAGGAACTGGAAGCGGCCTATCTCTGCGTAAACGTGGCATAAACATACTGGTAATATATGGCATACGGCATGGAATACAATTTACAGATTCTATTGCATCGAGATCAAAACGCAAATGCCCACATAGCTCATGCATAATCTCTGCGCCATTGCAGGCATCCATGGGTTTGGCCACAAAATTCCCTATCCGGTCGGGGAAAAGAGAATAGCCCCAAAATACTTGCACGTCACTAGGCTGATTGATAAAATGTGGCTGGTGGGGTAACACTATAGACATCAACCAATTGGAATCTTTAAAAGTTACAAGTCCACCCGTACCTGGTTGATTATGACTGAATTCAATCATACGATCGAAGAAGTTGGTGTTTTTAAGAGTTACGGTAAACGATTGCCAGCACGACTTCATTATAGAACTATTGAAAACTGCAGGATTACCAAACTCAGGTTGCGTTTTGGCCAATTTCTCCCACAATGTCCATCCACCACCGTCTACTTTAGTAAGCTTTTCTGGTGCACTGGTCATAGATCCTAGGCTGGAGGAGTCGGTCATGGAGCCATTTTGCAGAAAGACGAGTGCGCCATCGTTAAGTTCAAATTCCTCACGGCTACCAGCATTTAAACAATCAATAGCAGTAACGCAAAACTTGTCTTCAATAATTGTGTGCTTAAGATCGGTTACTGTACAATTGGTCATAAAGCGAACCCCTTGCGACTCAAGCCATTTTTGTAGCGGGAGTACCATTGAATCATACTGCACAAAAGCAGTTCGTTTAACACCTCCAAGTGTTTCGATACGACTAAATTCGAGCATAAAACGATGAAGATAGCGCTTAAATTCAACCGCACTGTGCCAAGGCTGAAATGCAAAAGTGGTGACCCACATATACCAAAATTCAGTTTCAAAAAACGAAGGCGATAGCCAATCGGTAATACAACTGTTACCAAGTTCCCTTTCTGTGGCACTGCTAAGTTTTAGGAGTTCGATGCGATTATGCATAGAAAAACCCATTGAGCTTACTGGCACCTTTGCACGCCGAGAATCAACTAATCGCGCTTTAGAATTTGCCTTGAAGAGATCATTAAAAGCAATAAATTCGTCAAACACGGTTTTGTTACCGTCTGTAAGTGAGGGTATAGACTTGAAAAGATCCCAGGTACACTCATAATTATCCGTGGTAAACATACGACCACCTCGCATAGAGTAGCCATCTTCTGCGTTTCCAGCTCCGTCTAGACTTCCACCCAAAACAGAAGCCGACTCGAGAATAAGTATATTTTCACCCGAAAGGTGACCATCGCGAATCATAAACGCGGCAGCGGCCATTGAGCCAATGCCTCCACCAATGAGATAAGCCTTTGTCGTGCTGTTTTGCATAATCGTATAATTTTAAAGATCTGTTGGTTTAAAAACAAACGTGAATCTTTTATTGTACGATAATAGCATCGCATCAACACAACAAAGGTGGAATACTTTAACAAATAGCAGGTTACATAATTATCAAAGAATTTTGCATAATACACAGATAATAAATAGTTTGTGTATTAACCTTATCAAACTGTGGTAAGGTATGATAAGCCATTCTAAATATAATAGACGATAGTTAAAACACATATTGTTATCAAAAATTTAAAAATCTGACAATTTGGGTTAAGGCAAATGCATTATACTTTTAGTGAGCACTTATTAATATACAAAAACTACCATAACTGACGAGCTTCTTCTACTTACAATATTCATTCTCTCTTTTATGTTCGCACAGGCAATCGAATACAAAGGAATAATCATTGACCATGAAACCAAAGCGCCCATTGGCTTTGGACTCAAAGATTGCTCAAATAGTCCCTTGACGTAACCCCCAAACAGAGAGATTTGGGGCGGTGATTACTCCACTAAACGGTGCGGAATGGAGGTTTCTGGGTTGAGAAGTTGGAGTACTTCGGAGGCCGAGAGGGAGCGTTTGAGTTGTGTGGCGCGGGCTTTGAGACGCAACAGAAGGGCGTCGCAACTGCTGCACGAGAGGCTGATGTTGTGGTGGTTGAGGAGGGTGATGAGGGCGGATTTGCCGCTGTGTTTGCCGAGGATGAAGTCGGTTTCGGTGAATCCGATGTGGGAAGCGTGGACGATTTGGTAGGCTTGTCGGTTCTTAAGGAGTAAATTGATGTGAATGCCTGTTTCGTGACTGAGTGCTTTGCCGCCTGTAATGGGTTTTGAGGGATGTATGGCTATTTTGGAGGCTTTGCTCACGTAGTGCGAGAGTTGGCCAAGTATGGTGGTGTTGATGTGGTGTTGGATGTTGTAGCTGAGTTGTAAGGCCATAACCACTTCATCTAGGGAGGCGTTTCCGGCCCGTTCGCCCAAGCCGTTGACTGTGAGGCTGGCCGATTTGGCGCCTGTGGTAAGGGCGGTAAGGGTGTTGGCGGTGGCCATACCAAGGTCGTTATGGCCATGGAATTCGAAATCTTTGTTTGGGAAATGGTTGGTTATTCGCCCAAAGAGTTGTGCGGTGGTGGTTGGGTTGAGGATTCCTACGGTATCGGCAATGCGCACGCGAGAAGCGCCCAAGATGAAGGCTTCGCCAATGAAATCGGTAAGAAAAGTGGGGTTGGCGCGCGAGGCGTCTTGTGCCCCAATGGTAACATAATCGAATTTAGAAGAGGCATAGCCAACCATTTCGTGCATGGTTTTGATAACCCACTGAGGGTTTTTGCCCATGGTAAGTTGGTGGATATCAGAAACAGGAAAGGAGATATTGATGCCTTGTGTGCCCGATTTAACGGCGGCGTCGATGTCGGCTTTTGTGGCACGGCACCAAGCGAGTGTTTTAAAGCTAAATCCGGCCGTTGTAATGGCTTTCATATCGGCCACTTCTTGCGCTCCAATGGCTGGCGTGCCTACTTCTACTTCAGGGATTCGCGCTAGGTGGAGTAACTCAGCGATCCGAAGTTTTTCGTTG
>JAYVSA010000278.1:0-3120 GCA_043775765.1 Breznakibacter sp.
TTACCGTTGCAGATGTAGTTCCAATACTCGAAGATGCTTATGGAAAAAAGTATAGCCCCAAGGCGGTGAGCAACAACGAAAAAGCGGTTTGCTTTGCTCTCGACCAAATATCGGATGATTTTCATGCGCTCTTAGGGAAATACTCCATAGCCGACCTAAAAAAGCGTTTTGATGAGATAAATGAAAATCAGATGTATTATATTTGAGAATTAATAAAAACTACAAAATGACAAAAATAGCTAACAATATTCTTGAGTTAATAGGCTCAACTCCAATGGTTAAAATTAACCGTTTAACGCAAAACAGCGTAGCGGAAGTAGTTGCTAAACTTGAGTTTTACAACCCAGGAAGCTCCGTAAAAGACCGAATAGCCGACAATATGATTGCCGATGCCGAAGCAAAAGGGTTAATTAACCAACAGAGCGTTATTATTGAACCTACCAGCGGAAACACGGGTGTTGGATTGGCTCTGGTTTGTGCCGTTAAAGGCTACCGCTTAATTCTCACCATGCCCGAAAGCATGAGCATTGAACGCAGAAAACTGCTTAAAAAATTTGGTGCCGAATTAGTGCTTACACCCGCTGAAAAAGGAATGCGTGGTGCTATAGAAAAAGCAACAGAACTGGCCAGCGAGAACAAAAATTCATTCATCCCACAGCAATTTCAAAACCCTGCAAACCCTGATATACACCGCTGCACCACCTTTCATGAAATTTGGAAAGACACCGAAGGACGCATCGACATCTTTGTTTCTGGTGTGGGAACAGGCGGAACCATTACTGGTGTAGGCGAAGAGCTTAAAAAGATGAACCCAAATATTAAAATTATTGCTGTTGAGCCATCGGCATCGCCTATTTTAAGTGGTGGCAAACCAGGACCACATAAAATTCAAGGCATTGGAGCGGGCTTTATTCCCGAGGTTTTAAATACCAAACTCATTGACGAGGTTTTTCAAGTAGATAACGATGTTGCCATAGAATATTCACATAAAGCAGCTTTACAAGAAGGCATTATGTGCGGATATTCTTCTGGTGCAGCACTTTACGCTGCCGTAGAAATCTCAAAACGCCCCGAAAATAAAGGCAAACGCATTGTTGTTATTTTGCCCGATACGGGCGAGCGTTATCTGAGCTCGTATAATATAGACTAACATAAAGTACTGACTTACAACAACAAATGGCGGGCTGATTTCAAAATCAGCCCGCCATTTGTTTGATAGAAGTTTACACCAATAGGAATTTAAACTAATTCCGTATTATACCTCGAGCCACAACAGTTTTATTGAGCTTTATCAAACTCTTTGTTATCGAAATCGTTCACCGAAACCTGAAAAATAGACTTTGCCTGTAACGTCAAATTTGTTGTATCGCCTTCTGCGTTCAGGAGTCTGCTCTCGTCTACGCTATAAGCCACGGTGCCATTCTCATCTTTAAGTCCATACCCCGATGGCCAAACATAAAAGGCTCGTCCTTTTGCTTTGACATTTAATATATTATTTGAAAATTTAAATGCATGGGAGTCTTTCCCTACCTGTGCCAAAAGGGTAGCTGGAATATCTTGTTGAGAACCAATTTTCGTTATTTTAAGATGATCCTTTTGTAAAGCTCCACCCAACCAAACCATTGGAATAGAATACCTACGAGGCAGTTCCATTGGTCGGTTGTTAATAAATCGTACAGAATGGTCGGCCGTAATGATGAAAAGTGTATTCTTCCACCATGGTTTTGTTTTAGCTACATCAAAAAAATGTCCCAATGATTTATCAGAATAAGCTACGGTGTTTAAAAACTGAGAATCCTCATCAGATCCCTTTATGATAGGCTCACCTGGCACTTCAAACGGCTCGTGGCTACTCAAGGTGTACAAAACTTTATAAAAGGAGCCCTTTTCATTATCCATCTCGTTTATAAGATGATCAAACATAACATGATCATGAACACCCCAACTATTATGTGGCAAAGTCTTAGGGAAAAAGAATAGGTCTTCGAGTTTATTGTATCCCCCACTTTTTATAAAGCTATTCATATTTGCAAAATCAGAATCACCACCATAATAGAAGGCTGTAGAATAGTTATCGTTACAAAAACTTTTTGCAAGCGATGTAAGCTTTTGAACTTTATTAGGAAACAAGAGTATTGCCTCATGGTGTTGAGCAGGATAGCCCGCTAATATGGCAATAAGACCTACATTACTTCGATAACTGGCAGCATAGAAATTGGTAAAAGATACGCCTTCTTCAGCCAATTTATTTAAGCATGGCGTAATTCCAGGCTTACCGCCAAAAAATTCTATGGCATCGGAACTAAAACTCTCGAGAATAAGAACCACCACATTGGGTTTGTTGGTGTTCAAAAGAATTAGAGTTGAATCTTGACTTGCTTTTAAACTATCAAAGACTTTATTTGCCACAGCATCAGGCACAACATGAACATGTTCTTTTGCCCCACTCTTTTTAGTAAGCGCATTTATGAAATTCCAGACCACATTCAAACTTGCATGATTGGCATATTGTTTTGTGCTAAAAGCCACAGTACTCACTCGAATAGGCCATTCTGTAAGGGTTCCACGCGCAGGAAGTGCAAAAAAGGCGGTGGCAAATATAAATACAGGAAAATAATGCCATTTAATTTTTTCGAACTTTGCAAAATCACGTGAGACAAAACGAACATATAAGCGACATGCCAGAAGCGCTATCAAAATCCAGAAAGTAACAAAGCTGATTGTTGCCCAAAGGGGAGTTGAGGCCAATGCAATTAAAGGAGTATTGAGGTATTGCAAAGGAGTTGTATCCATTCTAAAGCCCCAATTTCTAAAGAGTTCAACATCGACAATAATAATAAAAAGAGTAGCAAAAACCAGAAAGTAAGTATACAACTTAACCGTACGTAGCAAATATTTCGCTTTTACAAACACCGATGTTGCGACAATGAGTCCATAAACGAACATAAAGTAGCTTGATATAGACAAATCGAGGCGAAAACCATGCAAAAAGGTAAGAATAATCTCTGTAAAGTTTAATTCACGGGTGTTTGTAAAATTATAACACTCAAAAATGAGTCGAGCAAAGAAGAACAGAATTAGCCAAAAGCCGAGTGTCTTAAGTAAAAAGATTAACCTGTG
>JAYVSA010000279.1:0-1529 GCA_043775765.1 Breznakibacter sp.
CAAAAAGGGTTCGATATTATGGAAGAAGGCAATTGTGGCAAAGTGATTTTGAGTTTCTAGACGAATTGATGATTTTTTAAACCTTGCTTTATTTAGTACGATGAATTTAAACAGAATATCTTTAGTTTTCACACTGTTTCTGATAACAACAGGAGCATTTTCTCAAAATAGTTCATCTTTAGCTGAGCGGTTCGATAGATTACAATCTATTGATAACCCAGGCGATAAGCGGTTCGCAACCAATGAGGCATTCAATGATTTACTCAACGAAATACAACTAGGAAATAAACCACAAATTGGAGCAAATTCAGCACTTCAAAGCTTATCCCCTACCGACTCGTCATTCACCATTTATTACCAAACAACTATCTTTGACGCGGGAGACTATCAACTCGACTGGGTAGTCTCTTACAAGCGTACTGGGCAAAATAAGGCCTATCGTTTTACAGAGAAGATAACCAACCCCATTTACAAATCTATTCCAAAACCTCAACTTATTGCTTCTTTAGAGAAGTATCAACTAACCGATACGTTACACAACTATTACAAACTATCGTTTAACGATAAAAGTGCCAATCAGTCCGTTTTTACATTTGCCGATGTGTTGCTAAAAGCCTACTTCTATGAACTTGCCGATTTAAAAAGCGACGACCAAAAACTTGCTCTCAATAACATCATTGACACACTCCTTTTGCCTCTTTTTAAGGCATCAACCCAATTTAATAACCGTTTTGAGGGATTAGATAAAATGGGAACAATTATTTCTGCCGATGAAAAGGTAAAAGTCATTACATGGAATTATGTATTGGAGAATGGCGATTATCACTACTTTGGTTACGTTATAAAAAATATCGATAATGCTAAAGTTGCTGTATCGAAACTTACCGAAACAATTTTTAATGGCAATAATATTCTCAATCAATCGCTCAATGCCAATCATTGGTTTGGAAACGAATACTACCAAATTGTTGATGGAAAGGATGTTAAGAACAATAAATTCTACACTTTAATTGGCGGTAGAACAAATGGAGAATTCACAAAAACAAAGGTGGTTGACATTCTTTGGTTTGCTCCAAATGGCGATGTTCGCTTTGGTTCACCCCTCTTTGAAATGGGCAAAGGGAGTCCGCGCCGACTCATTTACGAATACTCATTCTACTCCAGTATGATGATGCGTTACGACACCAACCACAAGATGATTGTAATGGATCATCTATCGCCAAAGAGCCCAGAGTTTAGAGGAAATGTAACCTTTAATGTTCCTGATTTCTCTTACGATGCCCTGACCTTTGAGAACGGAAAATGGACCTTACTCTCTGATATTGACTTAAGAAACCCTTCACAGAGCCACTCTTCGCGCAAGCCAAAATCGAATAAGATGTAGAAAAAATTATACAAAGGGGGGTGTCCAAAAAGTACCACGCCAAGAAAACATTCCAATAGATCCAAACCCTTTTAACGCTTAATTCTTAAAGTAAAGGCATTCATAGTTTGTGCCATGGTGCTCGAGATCTCTTCTCCTACAAATG
>JAYVSA010000280.1:0-3651 GCA_043775765.1 Breznakibacter sp.
CTATTGAAGATGAACGATTAAAAATTATATCACCATAATATTTAAATATCAAAATTACGAACAATCTATTCACAACTTTTTTTACTATTTTGCACCATATATTTTAGACATTAGGTATATTTTTTAATGATAAACAAACGCAAAATCATCAACGATCCGGTTCATGGATTCATCACTATTCCAACCAGTTTAATATATGAACTCATTGAGCACCCCTATTTTCAAAGGCTTAGACGCATAAAACAGCTTGGAGTAACTGCTTTAGTTTATCCTGGAGCACAACACACCCGTTTCCAACACTCTTTGGGAGCTATGCACTTGATGTCGGAAGCGGTGGAAACATTGCGAAATAAGGGAATCAACATCAGTGACCTCGAGGCAGAAGCCGTACAAATCGCCATTCTCCTACATGATTTAGGTCACGCCCCATTCTCGCATGTTATGGAGGAGGTTCTTGGGCAAGGCATTTCTCATGAGGCCATCTCTCTTCTTTTAATGAACGATTTAAACCACCAGTTCAACAACCAACTTGAGCTGGCGATCAAAATATTTACATGCACTTACAACAAGAAGTTCTTAACGCAATTGGTTTCTAGCCAGCTCGATATGGATCGCCTCGACTATCTCAAACGCGATAGTTTTTTTTCAGGAGTACATGAAGGCGTGATCGGATCGGACAGAATCATTAAGATGCTCAATGTTTTTAACGATGAATTGGTGGTTGAAGAAAAAGGGATTTATTCCATAGAAAAATTCCTCGTTGCGCGCAGACTCATGTATTGGCAAGTATATCTACACAAAACAGCTTTGGTGGCCGAGAGAATGCTTATAAATATTATGAAACGGGCCAGGGAACTGAGCGTAAATGGAACCGAGCTCTTCGCAACACCTGCTTTACACTACTTTCTTAAAAATCGTATTGATAAAGCATCCTTCCAAAACGACCCGCTTGCCATTAAAAACTTCATTGAACTCGACGACAATGACCTATCAACCTGCATTAAAGCATGGATTAAACATCCTGACATTGTATTATCAACACTATCGAATGCATTTATTAACAGAACATTACTTCATATCGAATTTAGCAAAAGTGAATTTAGCAAGTCAGAAATTGATACCAAAATAGAAGAGATTCGTTCGTTGTACCGTTTAGATTCTCTGGCCGACGCACGGTATTTTGTCTTTTCAAACAGCATTGAAAATCATGCCTACCAGAAAAAAGATGACGACAACATTAAAATAATGACCAATGACCGAAGAATCATTGATATAGCGGATGCTTCCGATATGTTCGACTTATCAATACTAAGCAGAAAAGTGACTAAGTTTTTCTTTTGCTATCCAAAAGAGAAACAAAAGCCCACCCCTTCTGTTTTTATATAACTTTTGTGAAAAAATATAATTCATTAAGAAAAAGAAAAATATAACTTTGCACAAATTTTTGCACTATGGAATTTACGGCGAAACAAGTTGCCCAACTGATTAATGGAACTGTAGAAGGAGACGAAAACATTACAATAAATAATGTGTCTAAAATAGAGGAGGGAAAACCCAATACTCTCACTTTTTTAAGTAATCCAAAATACGAACAGCACATCTACTCAACTGAAGCTTCCGTTGTTATAATCAATAACGATTACCAGTTGTCTAAACCTGTAAAGCCAACGCTCATTAGAGTCGAAAATGCTTATCAGGCTCTTGCTCTTCTACTCGATTTCTACGCTCAAGCACAACCAAAAAAGAGTGGAATTGAACAACCCTCATACATCTCGTCATCGGCAACAATAGGCGAATTTGCATACATCGGTGCATTTGCCTACATTGGCGATAATGCTAAAATTGGAAAGAATGTACAAATACATCCTCAATCTTATGTTGGCGATAACGTAACAATAAAAGACAACACCATCATTTATGCTGGTGCAAAAATATACCACAATTGCTCTATCGGAGAAAATTGTGTGTTACACTCTGGCTCTGTTATTGGGGCTGATGGCTTTGGCTTTGCGCCAGATGCAAACAATAACTACAAGAAAATCCCGCAAATCGGAAACGTTATCTTAGAAGATAATGTTGAAATTGGATCAAACACCACCATTGATAGAGCCACAATGGGTTCTACTATAATTAGAAAAGGTGCAAAACTCGACAACTTAATCATGGTTGGGCACAACGTTGAAATTGGTCAAAATACCGTAATGGCAGCGCAAACTGGAGTTGCTGGATCTACAAAAATAGGCAGTAATTGTATGTTCGGGGGTCAAGTTGGGATTTCTGGGCACATCATTATAGCTTCTGGAGTAAAAATAGCTGCACAATCGGGTATTGGAGTAAACATCACAACTCCTGAAGCCAGATTAATGGGATCCCCAGCCTTTGATGCTGGCCCATATAATAAGTCTTATGTCGTTTTCAGAAAATTGCCCGATTTAAAACGCCAATTAGAAAACCTTCAAAAAGAGTTTGCTGAACTAAAAGCAACAATTCAACAATAAACTACTAAATTTTCATATAACAAAACGGTTATGTCTCAAAAGCAATGTACAATAGGTAAACCCATAAGTCTAAGTGGTGTTGGATTGCATACTGGTGTTGTAGTTACTCTTACACTCAACCCAGCACCTGAAAATCATGGCTTTAAATTCAAACGCACAGACTTAGATGGGCAACCTATAATTGAGGCACTTGCCGAAAATGTTGGTTTTACTCAACGAGGCACCGTTCTAAAGAATGGAGAAGCCTCCGTTAGCACAATAGAACACTGTCTAGCAGCCTTAACAGGATTACAAATACACAACTGCCTTATAGAAATGACAGGACCAGAGGCTCCTATTCTCGACGGAAGTTCCAAATATTATCTTGAAGCAATAAAAAAGGCTGGAAGAGTAGAGCAAAGTGAACCCGTTAAATACTTTGTTGTTAAAGAAAAAATGGTTTATGAAAACAAAGAAACTGGCGTTAAGATTGTTGCAATGCCCGATGACAATTTCAATGTAGATGCACTTATTTCTTTCGACAACTCTAAAATTCTATCAAATCAATTTGCAACACTCGCCTCAATTGAAGAGTTTGAAGAAGAGGTTGGCAGTTGCCGTACTTTTGTCTTCCTACATGAGATGGAAATGTTAATGCAACATAACCTTATAAAGGGCGGTGATCTTGACAATGCTATTGTTATTGTAGATAGAGATATCTCCAAGGAAGAGGTTCAACGCTTAGCCAAACTCTTCTCAAAACCAGGAATAGAAATAACATCTACTGGTATTCTTAATAATATTGAACTCGTTTATCCCAACGAAATGGCTCGCCACAAACTCCTTGACGTTGTTGGAGATTTAGCCTTAATTGGAATGCCGATTATTGGGAAAATTATTGCCACCAGACCTGGACACTTTTCGAATGTTGAATTTGCTAAGCTTTTAAGGAAAGAGATAAAAAAAAGGGCACAAAAAGATGAAGCTCCTTTCTATGATCCAAACGCAAAGCCCATATTTGATATAAACGCCATCAAAAAACTGTTACCGCACAGACCTCCATTTCTATTAATTGATAAGATTATTGCAATGGATGCAAAAACGGTAATTGGAGTTAAGAATGTAACGGTTAATGAACCTTTTTTTGTAGGCCACTTTCCCGATGAGCCGGTGA
>JAYVSA010000281.1:0-3039 GCA_043775765.1 Breznakibacter sp.
AACGTTTAGTCCTAACTCAATGTTTACCATTATGGCAGGTCCTCAACTCTCCATTTACTTAAACCAAAAAGATGCCTACATTAATGGAAGCACAGTTACAAACCCCAAGGACTTTATCAATGATAATCAGGGAAGTGCACTCAGTTTTTTAACAGGTGTCGATGTAAACCAAAGAAATTGGGTTGTGAGCGGTAGAGTAGGTTGTGATATATCGGAAAACGACTTTAACGAACAAAACGATTCGCCTCAGTACAGAAACATCTGGCTTCAAACAACCTTGGGCTACAAATTTTAATCATATTATTCACGCTAAAAAAAATAAAAATCATGGGAAATCTTCTCTATTTCGTTGCCTTAATACTTGTAATTATGTGGGCAATTGGGTTTGTGGGCTACAACGTTGGTGGAATAATCCACATCCTGTTAGTAATTGCCCTTATTTCAGTAATATTTAGAGTTATTAGAGGGCGCGACCCGTTAAGTTAACGGAACAACCTCATTTACAGATTATAAACCAATTTAAATAATCATATTATGGACACAGGAAAAGTATTAGTAGGCGTATTGGCTGGCGTAGCCGCAGGTGCATTATTAGGAATTTTATTTGCACCCGCAAAGGGATCAGATACGCGCAAAAAAATATTAAAAGCGGGCGAAGATAATATCGATGCCGTTAAAGAGAAGCTCAACGATATTTTAGAAAGTCTTGGCGAAAAAATCGAAAAGGCTAAAGAAGATGTTTCTGAGTTTACCGAAAAGGGTAGAGCTAAAATGGAAAACGCAGAAAAACAGTAATTTACAACCAAACCTAATCCACCCACTCCAATAAGACTCTTACCGCGGATACATAGACCGTTATAAGATTTGGAGTGGGTTCATTTTAAAAGATATCCTCCATGGAAGACAATACAAAACTACTCGAAACACTACTCGAAAAAGCCATTAATTACGGCCAAAGCAGTCTGAAATTAACCAAATTAAAGGCCATTGATAAAAGTACCGAAGTGGCATCAACCATGGTTCCACAACTTTTTATTACCGCATTTGTGGTTTTAACTCTATTGTTTATAACGCTCGGCATGGCCCTCTATTTAGGCGAGATATTAGGTAAACTCTATTTCGGAATGGCAGTAGTGGCCGGATTTTATGCCTTATGCGCTTTAATTACTCAGCTTTTTTTGCGCAAACAGATATCAAAAGCGTGTAAAAACATCATTATCCGAAACATATTTAAACAGTAACGATATGACACTCATAGCTAATAGCGATCATCTGAAAAGCGCCATTCTACTGTTAGAACAAGAGCGGGAAGAGAACAGAGTGCAATTAAAAGAACAATTTGAAGTTGTTTACACCACCTTAACACCCGCCAATCTACTGAGAGGAACATTGAGCGAAGTCGTATCGTCGCCCAACTTAGGACGAAACATTGTAGGTGCTGGATTAGGCTTATTAACAGGCTATTTAACAAAGAAACTTATTGTGGGTAGCTCGTCAAATATGGTAAGGCGCGTTTTAGGCGATTTAGTTCAAATAGGAATAACCAAATTGGTGGCGCAAAACTCCGAATCTATTGGAACAACAGGAGGTTCGATATTTAAACGACTGTTTGGGAGGAGAGAGAGAGAAGTGTAAAAATAAGGAAATACAGGGAAAAAAATGGAAATATATATTTCAATCTATTTCCTATTTCTCTTTTCCTATTTCCCTTTTCTACCAAATTAAACAACATAACTAGATGATTAACAACGAAATAAAATATCCATTATATCTAAAGGTAACCATCCTACTCGTAGGTTTTGTTTTCCTAATGGTGATATTGTATTTAGGCAAAAGCATCATTGTGCCTTTAGTGTTTTCGGTTATCATTGCTGTTTTACTGCAATCGGTGGTCGATTTTTTTGTTAAATGGGGTGTGCATCGAATTTTAGCCATCATTTTATCACTCACATTAACGCTGATAATTTCATTGGCATTAGGCGCACTTCTCATCTCTCAAATTGTTGAATTTAAGGAGTCGTGGCCTATGTTTATGGAGCGAACTACGCTCATTATAAATCAATTTATTCTCGAAGCCTCAGACTATTATAAAATAGACCCTATAGAGATTCATGCTTGGATTACCAAAACAAACGGCGAACTTATAAACAAGGGAAGTGCCGCCATTGGAGATACTCTTTTGGCTCTTGGCAACGTGTTGGTGGTGATGTTTTTAATACCCGTTTACGTTTATATTATACTCTATTACAAGCCTTTACTTATTGATTTTGTCCATAAAGCATTTGCTACTTTGGAGCAGAGCCACTTGAATAAAATTATAAATGAAGTAAAGAGTGTTATACACCAATATTTGGTAGGATTAATTTTTGAAGCCATTATTGTTGCCATTTTAAACTCGGCCGGACTCTTACTTATTGGTGTGCAATATGCTGTTTTACTTGGAGTTATAGGCGCTCTACTTAATGTTATACCTTATATTGGTGGCGTTGTTGCTATTGCTCTTCCAATAATGGTAGTATTAGCAACCGAAGGCTCGGGTTGGAGTGTGATTTACATTATGATACTTTATTCGGCTGTGCAAACCATCGACAATAATTACATTGTACCTGTTGTAGTATCTTCAAAAGTAAAAATAAATGCCCTCTTCTCTATTATTGCGGTAATACTTGGTAACTACATTTGGGGTGTTTCGGGTATGTTTTTAGCCATACCAATGTTAGCCATTGTTAAGCTCATTTTCGACCATATAGACTCCATGAAACATTGGGGCTTCTTACTTGGAGATACCATGCCACCCATCATCGACCTAAAGAAAATACTAAAAAAACCAATATGATACAGGTTAAAAAAGAGGGAATTATACTTTCGAAAACCGATTTGGATTTTGAGAATGAGGGTGTTTTAAATCCTGCAGCCATAAAAGAGGGCGATTGTGTTTATCTCTTTTATCGTGCGGTGCAAAAAGGAAACCATTCTACCATTGGATTTTGCCGATTAGATGGGCCACTAAATATTGCCGAGCGGTGGGATAAACCTATT
>JAYVSA010000282.1:0-4414 GCA_043775765.1 Breznakibacter sp.
GTAGCTCATCGGAAGCCGCATTTGAAAACTCATCATCGTAAATAATGTCATTAACCTCAATGTGATGAATGGTTTTGCCAATATTAAGACCCACCACAATTTGATTCATTTGAACAAATGTTTTTTGGTTGCTTCGCAAATAGAGCTTGAGAGATAATATTTTCGCTACTCGCACCATTCTATCGACCCAAAGAGCAAAACCCGATTCAGCTTCTACTGTGGCAGGTGCAATAATGACCATTTTTTTATAGGAGGTGAGTGGGGTAGGGAAGTTGCATAAAAAAACTGTTTGCGTGGTGGTAGATATAATTTTACGCGTTGTTTTACCAAAAATATAGTCTACAATGTTTGGTTTATCTGGCCATCCAAGCACAATTTCAGAGGCAAAATACTCTTTAGAGATTCGGCCAATGCCGTTAGGAATATTCTGGTCTATGGTGGCCACAATATCCACTTTCTGATCTACCGATGAGGCGTGCTCAATAACTTTATTTAATAGCAAACGCGCTTGGAGCAGTTTGGTTTGTGCATTTTCACCATCTTTCACCACCGAAACACCCAGTATTGGAAATCTATTCTCCCCTTGCTGCATCATCATTGCAAAGTCGATGAGTTTTTCCATCGTATCTGGATTGGCAATAGGAACCATTATTTTTTGTTGCGAAAGGGCTGCCAACTGCTCTTTAATGGAGTTTGTGGTGGTAGCAAGTTTCTTAGCCGCTGCTTCTGTAAAAAAAGATGCCGCTAAACAGGTTACTAGAATTAAAACAATAGTTCCATTCAGGATGTTCTCGTCTATGATGCCCAAGTTAAAACCCACTAAAATAATGGCTAATGTTGCTGCAGCGTGCGAACTGCTCAATCCAAAAACCAAGTTTTTCTCGTGTCTATTATACTTAAGAATGGTTCCCGTAACCCAGGCAGCAATATACTTACTCACCAGTGCCATGGTGGTAAGTACTGCAGCAACAATTAATGCCGTTGAACTCGTAAAAATCACTTTTACATTAATGAGCATTCCCACGCCTATTAAGAAAAATGGAATAAAAAGCGACGTACCTACAAATTCGAGCCTATTCATTAGAGGCGAAGTGTGTGGAATGAGTTTGTTGAGCAAAATTCCCGCCACAAATGCGCCAATAATAGGCTCTAAACCCGCAAGTTCTGCCATAAAGGCGCAAAAGAAGACAACCGTTAGAACGAATATAAAATGCGAGTTTTTTTCCGATTCCAAAACTTTAAAGAACCACGCAGCAACTTTGGGTAAAATGTAGAACGATACAAAAAAGAATATCGATAAGGAGATGATAAATCGCGTCCAGAAAGCGGGACTTAAGCCTCCGTTATGTGAGCCCGAAATAATTGCTAATAGCACCAAAACCACGGTGTCGGTAATAATGGTTCCCCCTACCGCCACCGCCACTGGCTCGGTGCGCGAAATACCCAATCGCAATACAATAGGGTAGGCCACGAGTGTGTGTGTAGAGAACATACTGGCCGTGAGTATAGAGGCTTCAATATTGTAATTTAAAATATAGTGACAGGTAATAAAGCCTAAAATAAGCGGGACAAAAAACGTTAAGGCACCAAAAATGAGACTCTTATGTCGGTTCTTTGTAAACTCTCGCATATCAAGTTCTAACCCAGCCAAAAACATAATATAGAGCAAACCAATAGTTGAAAATAGCGTTATGGCTACGTTTTTCTCAATTATATTAAGGGCGTGTGGCCCAATAATAACACCCGAAATAATAAAACCAATAATTGCCGGAATTTTTAGCTTTCGAAGTAAAATAGGTGAAAAGAGTATTACAAAGAGCAGAACTGTAAAAAGCAAAACGGGGTTACTTACAGGTATTTGAAAATGAAGTTTGAGAAAATCAAATAGTTCTTCCATTTGAATGGGTAATTTGTAGTTGATTGCGCCTTGGTTAGCGTGCGTAAAGATATGGAAAATGGTTAAACTTCAAGCATCGCTTATTCTCATACTTGTACACAACAAAGGAATTTTACTCTTTTTTAACCATTTCTACTTTTCGTTTGTTATAAGGTCGTAAAACGGCACAAAGCCCAAAAAAGAAAAAATGGTCGTGCTCTTTTACATCATTAATATTTTGTATATTTCCTTTCAAAACTACGCGTATAAAATAGAACTTTTATGGCAACAAATAATTTAATGGATCCTATTGGACGATTAATGGGATTACGCTACAAATCGCACCCTTGGCACGGAATTGACATTGGCGATGCAGCACCCGAAGTGGTAACCTGTTTTATTGAGGTGGTTCCCTCTGATACCATTAAATATGAAGTCGATAAAGTGAGTGGCTACCTCAAAATAGATCGCCCTCAAAAATATTCCAACGTGGTGCCAACACCCTATGGATTTATCCCGCAAACCTACTGTGGCGCTAAGGTTGGCGCCTATTGCGCATCTAAAACGGGAAAAGGAAAAATTGATGGCGATGGTGATCCGCTCGACATCTGTATGCTTACCGAAAAAGACATTCCGCACGGCGACCTTATCGCTAAAGTCATACCCATTGGAGGTTTCCGCATGATTGATGGCGAGCATGCCGACGACAAAATCATTACCGTCCTCAAGGGTGACGTTATGTACGGCGGCATCAAAGACATTGCCGATTTGCCCGAACTGGTTATCACCCGCCTCAAACACTACTTTTTAACCTACAAAGACATGCCAGGCGTCGATCGTCAATCAGAAATAACCCACGTTTACGGTGCCGAAGAGGCCAAGGAAATCATCATGCTGGCCATGCAAGACTACGAAAGTCGCTTCGATCTCCTGCGCAAAACACTCTCCAATTACTGAAACGAATAGTTATAAGTACCTACCTCAGCAAATCCGTTTGTTGAGGTTTTTTTGTTTTTGGGGGAGCCGGTAGGTGGCATCTCAAGTATTTACAACGTATTTCTATTATATTTTAAATCTCCTGTTTTCTCGCCACCTAGCCGTCGGGTCGCCACTTCAACTCCGCGCTCGTTCCTCACTTGCGGGGTTTCTCGTTCTGCCCCTCACCCAAGGCAATACTGAGTCTCTCTATGGATGTCTAAAAAAAAGCCCGTCTCAATTTTTTGAAACGGGCTTTTTTATATATCAATGCTGTAATCTTATTTGTACTCTTCCCAGCTTTTAATAGCAATATCGTTAATGCTTATTTTGCAAAATGCTGTTATAAAAGCACTCGCCAAACGGGCATTGGTAACCAAAGGAATGTTGAAGTCAATAGCGTTACGACGAATCTGATAGCCATTTTTAAGCTCTCCTTTCGATAAGTTTTTAGGAATATTTACCACTAAATCGAAACTCTTCGCACGTATCATATCCAAACTATTTGGCTGATTTGTAGAATCTGGCCAAGCCACCAAAGTATTTTCAACACCACTCTCAGTAAAGAACTTCGATGTGCCTTCTGTTGCAAAGATGTTGAAGCCTTTCTCTTTGAGTAAGCGTGCCGATTCAAGTAACTCAACTTTCGATTTAACAGGACCAGAAGAGAACAGAATGTTGCTGTTTGGTCTTGGAATTCTATATCCTACCGAAAGCATCGACTGAAGAATTGCTTCCGAGAAGTTTTCACCTATACAACCAACTTCGCCCGTTGAACTCATATCAACACCCAAAACAGGATCGGCTTTTGCCAAACGAGCAAATGAGAATTGCGATGCTTTTATTCCTACATAATCGAGCTCAAATAAGTTTTTGCTAGGTTTTTCAACAGGAATACCAAGCATCACTTTTGTAGCCAAGTCGATAAGGTTTACTTTAAGAACTTTAGAAACAAATGGAAAACTACGCGACGCACGAAGGTTACACTCAATAACCATAATCTCGTTGTCTTTTGCCATTAACTGCATATTGAAAGGACCTGAGATGTTAAGCGCTTTTGCAATTTGACGCGCAATTTTCTTAACTCTGCGGGTTGTTTCGATGTATAATTTTTGAGGCGGGAAAACAATGGTTGCATCGCCCGAGTGAACACCTGCAAACTCAACGTGTTCCGATATGGCATACGCTACAATCTCACCGTCTTTGGCAACCGCATCAACCTCAATTTCTTTGGCTTGCTCAATGAATTCAGAAACTACCACTGGGTATTGTTTCGAAACAAGTGTTGCTAACTCAAGAAATCCTTGAAGCTCATCGC
Organism: Breznakibacter sp.; assembly: GCA_043775765.1. Taxonomy (GTDB): domain Bacteria; phylum Bacteroidota; class Bacteroidia; order Bacteroidales; family Marinilabiliaceae; genus JAGPHP01. The sequence continues at coordinate 4,170 of JAYVSA010000282.1, forward strand.
GGTTAGAAACCACGTTCATGGCAGCTCCTGAAAGAACATAAGAAGGACGAACTAATACAGGAAATCCAACCTCGTCAACAAATTTGAAAATCTCATCGATTGATGTTAATTCGCTCCAACGTGGTTGGTGAATGTTTAACTCATCGAGCATGGCCGAGAATTTCTGACGGTTTTCAGCGCCATCAATGCTCTCCGCCGATGTACCTAAAATTGGCACATTTTGAGAAGCCAACTTCATGGCTAAG
>JAYVSA010000283.1:0-4440 GCA_043775765.1 Breznakibacter sp.
CTTGCCAACGGACAAATTTCGAAAGTAACGGTTGTCCCTTTTTACGACCGCACAGGGTTGATTAAAGAGACCATCGGTACATTAGAATCGTCGTTATCGCATGAGATTTTGATAAGTATTATCGTCATCATCGTTTTAGTATTGAATTTACGCGCCTCCATTATTGTGGCGGGTTTGTTGCCGTTGGGCGTATTAATGACCTTCATCTTAATGCATTTCTTTGGTGTGAATGCCAACATTGTAGCGCTTTCGGGCATTGCCATTGCTATTGGTGTGATGGTGGATATTGGCATTGTGGATGTGGAAAATATTCTGCGGCACTTGGAGATGCCCGAAAATCATGGAATTAGAGGCAAGCGTTTTTTGAGGCAAGCTGGCGCTTATCTCTTTAATCTTATCTTTCACATTGTTGATGACCTCCATGGGGTTGGAGCCATAACGGGCAACCACCACGCCACCAACCGCTTCAGAACCACCTTTATCGAGTCCTCCCCTACGAGTAGCGGGGCCAAAGGAGGTGTGCGCCACATCTTTTATGCGTACAGGCACGTTGTTGCGCACGGTAACTACCGAATTATCTAAATCGTCGAGACTCTTCACATAGCCCAACCCGCGGATTATATACTCTACCTGATTGAGCTCCACCGTTTCGGCACCAATGTCGAGGTTACTTTTTCGCACGGCCGTCATCACATCCATCACCGTTACGCTGTAGGCTTTTAAGGCTTCAGGATTGATATCTACCTGATACTCCTTCACAAAACCGCCCACACCAGCCACTTCCGAAACACCTTCGGCGGTTGCCAATCCATATTTAACGTAATAATCTTGTATGGTTCGCAACTCTTGCGGATTCCAGCCACCAGTAGGTTCGCCCGTCTTTGTATCTCGCCCCTCAAGGGTGTACCAATAAATTTGTCCAAGAGCCGTGGCATCTGGACCAAGAGTTGGGGTTACTCCAGCAGGTAATGTGCCGGCAGGCAAGGAGTTTAGCTTTTCTAAGATGCGCGAACGAGTCCAGTAAAACTCATACTCATCTTTAAAAATGATGTAGATGAACGACATCCCAAACATGGAGGTGCTTCGAATGGTTTTAACACCCGGAATACCCAACAAACTACTGCTTAGCGGATAGGTTATCTGATCTTGAATATCCTTTGGCGAGCGTCCCATCCATTCGGTGGCCACAATTTGCTGATTGTCGCCAATGTCTGGTATCGCATCAACAGGTATTGGATTGCGTGGAATAAGGCTTAACCCACTGTTAAATGGTGAGAAAGCCAACCCAAGCACCAAAAACAATCCCAGTAGGATGAAGGTGACAAGTCGGTTTTCAAGAAAATATTTTACGAGCCAATTGAACATGGGAATAGAGATAAATGATGGAATTGAGGCATCGAACTAACACCTGTCAGGTTTTGGAAACCTGACAGGTGTATTTCAGACTGATTTCTATCTCTCGTATTGGCAACAGCCAGGAAGTGCACCGTAAACTTTATCGTCAGCTTTCACCTTCTCATTGTCGTGACCAACGGCCGCAATAGCTTTAGCAATAGCATCGATATTGGTTTTGGTGCTATCGAAAGATACGGTAAGAACTTTACTGTCTATATTCCACTCAGCCATAGCAACGCCATCAATCTTAGCAGCCGTTTCGATTCGTTCTTTACACTCGCCACAATTGCCCGAAACTTTTAAAGTTGCTGAAGTGGTTGCTGAAGCCATTGAAGCTTCCATAGATGGTTTTGAACTGCTTTTTGTTTGTGCGTTAGAACACGCAGCGAATAACACTATAACAAGTGCCGAAATAATAAATTTAATTGCTTTCATGATTTTTGTTTTTAACGTAATACTCTTAAAATTAATAAAATAACATCACAATAGTTATCTGTTTCCCTGAAACCAACAACCATACAATTCGTTATATATTAATCAATTACGAAAAACACAAATCTTCGCCAAGCACACGTCGGTGAGCGATATCCATTGGGGTGGATTAAAATTTGTGATCAAAAACCGAATAGGGGAAACTATATTAATGCCAAAACTTGTTGGCACAAAATGTATTTGAGTAAAACTATTTTCAGCTTTAACCTCTTGATTTGTAGATGGAGAGTAACTAGTATCAACTACAAATGATTGAATCTCATCGTGACAACAATTAGAGTTCAAATGGTTGCCTTTTGTTGTTTCGCAGGCTACAGGTTTCATTCCACACGTGGCACTCTCATTATCTACCGACCATTTAACGGCTGCAACTTTGCCCCCACAAGTATGAGTTGCAAGTGTCAGGTGTAACCCCGAAACCAGCAAAAACAAACTCAACACTATGGAAACTAACTTTTTCATTTTTCAATTATAAACTTTCGTACCTTCTACTTTAACCCAGATTCCGCAATAGAAATCTATTACGAGGCTATCGTGTAATCGGGGTTTAACAAAGATAAATCATTATACTCAACCTTGTTGTTAATAAACCGTTAATAGCGTAAAATGCCTTTGAAATTTGATCAAATACATAAAAGCTTGAGATGTTTTTTTAATTTATGATTCTTTCGACACAGTAAATTTTATTGTGGTTGTGCTGTGAGACCTATAATAAACATGCTGTTTTGCGTGATGGATAGAAGTGGAAATCCTTTTTGCCCATTGTGGATGAAAAAGATTCTTGGGATTTTATGGGCAAAAAGATTGCAACGGATAGCCAGACGGCCGGGGCGATGAGTTCTGGATTTGAACCATTAGCCCAGAACTTAGAGATGAGAAAACCGCCCCAGCCGGCACGCCCAAAAATAAAAAAGCGACAAGAAATAAATTCTCATCGCTTTTTGGGGATTGTTTGAACGGGGGATTATTTTTTGATAAAGAGTTTGCTTACAACTTGTGTTTCTGTGGCAACGCGAATAACGTAAACACCTGATGTTAAACTAGTAACATCGAGAGCTGTGTTGTTTTCGAGTTGTGTTTGCATAAGCGTAGAGCCACTCACACTGGTAACCTGAACGGTTAAAGTGGTTTCTTGGTTGCCCAAATGAATATTGAGTTCATTGCCAGCAGGAACAGGGAAAATGGTAAAATCGGCCGTTGGCTGTTGTGCAGCGTCCTCTAGTTGAGCCGATTTAAGACCTTGAGTAATTTGAATCCAGTTGAAGTTCCAACCACCAGTTTTAGCAAAAACGCCTAAGTTGTAGGTTCCAGCATTAACGGTTGTAGAAAACTTCACGGTTTGCCAGTTTTGCCATCCGCCAGTATTTGGAATTGCTACCGAGCCAAGTTGAATAGAACCCGCATTAAGATCGGCCGAAAGCGTTGCGCCACTGGTGCTAGCAACACGGAATTCGAAGGTGTAAGTGCCTGTAACTGGGAAGTTTACATTATTATACGCCATCCAATCGTTGGCATCAATGTAGGCCACGTTAGAACCACCTTCGGAACAAGTTTCTGTTTGTACACCCAGCATTCCGCTGTAAACTTCCGCCTCAATTTTCTTGGTTGAACCACCAACAGGAACGAGTTTCCACTGGCCACATGTTTGGCCATTATCGTCCCACTGATTAATGTTATCACCAGCATTTTTGCCAGCATTTCCCACCTCAATAAGTTTACGACTGTGTTTTGCAATAAGTTTATAATAGCCATTATCGGTAGCTTTGAGGGCAAACTGCTGATTATCGCCACCCACGTAACTCCATTGGTGAACGTTTGCGCCACTTGCTGTACTTACGCCATCAATATCAACACATTTACCTGTTTTAACACAGATGATTTTGTAAATTCCGTTACCGTTATCGGTGATGGTGAATTGTTGGTTGGTGCCACCAGTACCCGTCCATTGCAGGATGTTTGTGCCATCGGCAGGATCACCGTTATTAGCTACATCCATAAAGAGACCGCTGTTGCGATTTTGAAACGAGTAAGTACCGTTTAAGCCAGAAACACCCGTTAGAGTTGTTTGCGAAACCGATGCATAAATAGCTTTTAAGTCATCGAAGGCTGGTTTTTTACTTCTATCATGGCGAACAAGTCCCCAGTACTCTTCATCGGCACACCCATCGTAAGGCACACCCGAACTATTAGGAGCAGCTCCGCCAGTATTTTGAACGGCGTCGTTACCCGCTTTCCACCACTCGTCGCAGAACTCAAAAACCGATACACCGATACAAATATCGTATTGTCCAATGATGCCGTTTACGATATTGCGATTGGCTTGTTGTTGTTGATCTTCACGCACTTGTCCGAGCGATTTGTTATACGAGTCGCCACCACACTCAGAAACATACATGGCTTTAGAGGTACGAGCAGCAAGATCGGTAAGAGCAGGCACGTCATTATCCCAACGATAAAGGTTCATACCCCACACATCAACCGCCGGACAGCTATTGAGTGCTGTAGCATCGGGCAATTCGCCATGAGCTGTAGTAACGGGATGGTTGGTATCGA
>JAYVSA010000284.1:0-3346 GCA_043775765.1 Breznakibacter sp.
CTCCAGTAATATCACCCGCTTTACCAACAGCACGAGGTATTTTTGCAAGAATCTGACCCGCTTTAACCTCTTGGTTGTTCTCAACCGCAACGTGAGCACTTACTGGAGGTCTTCCAAGGGTTACTGAGCTTTTTGAAGCGCGTAATCCATCGAGCCCAGCAGATGTTTCTGAGATTGATGGTGAAGTTACGTTTGGTAAAGTTAAACGTGGTAATCGCGAAATCATTGTCACTTCGCGTAACGGTGAGAAGAAGATTTACTTAGTTCAACTAGCAAAACAGATTCTTGTACAAGAGGGAGACTGGGTTAAAGCTGGAGATTCTCTTTCTGATGGTGCAAAAACTCCGACAGATACACTCCGCATTAAAGGTCCTACCGCAGTTCAAGAGTATATCGTAAACGAAGTTCAGGATGTATATCGTATCCAAGGTGTGAAGATTAATGATAAACACTTTGAGGTAATTGTACGTCAGATGATGCGTAAAGTTGAAATCGTGGATCCAGGTGATACAAGATTCTTAGAGCGTCAAATTGTTGATAAACTTGAGTTTATGAACGAGAATGATGATATTTATTCTAAGAAATTTGTCTTAGATGCGGGTGACTCTGCTGATTTGCAACCTGGTCAATTAATCACTTCAAGAAAACTAAGAGATATTAACTCTTCGTTATTGAGAAAAGGTTTGAAAATTGCTGATGCTCGTGATGCTAATCCAGCAACAGGAACACAGGTGCTACAAGGTATTACAAGAGCTGCGCTTCAAACGCAGAGTTTCATGTCTGCGGCATCTTTCCAAGAGACAACAAAAGTACTTAACGAAGCCGCTATTAGTGGTAAGGTTGACAGACTTGAAGGGTTGAAGGAGAATGTTATTTGTGGTCACTTGATTCCAGCAGGAACTGGTCAGCGTGCTTTTAATAAAATTATTGTTGGCGCTCAAGAAGATGCTCCTGTTAAGGTTTTATTAGAAGTAGCAGAATAATAATAAGGTATTCTTTATTATATAATAAAAAAAGGGGTTGTCTATTTGATAGCCCCTTTTTTTATTTTTTTGCATCTTATTTTGTCTTGTATTTATTAATCAAAGTGTATATTTGATATCTAAAATTAAATAAGATGACGGATAATAAAAATCAGATTAATATAGAGTTAAGCGAGGAAGTTGCGGAGGGTGTTTACGCCAATCTTGCAATAATTACTCACTCACCATCAGAGTTTGTTGTTGATTTTATTAGAATGATGCCAGGTATGCCCAAAGCGCCTGTTAAATCGCGCATTATACTCACTCCAGAGCACGCAAAACGCCTAATGTTGGCGTTAAGAGAGAATATTACAAAGTTCGAAGCGATGCACGGTCCTATAAAAAATGTAGATGAGCAAATGCCTCCAGCAGGAATGATGCCTCTTTCGTTTGGCCCTAATTCGGGAATGGCTTAATTTAATCTTTAAATATCTTTTAAGATGGTTAAAAGGATTCTCTCCTTTTTTAGCCTTTTTCTTGTTTTGGTTTCTTGCCAAGCTCAAGTTAGCGGTCTCAATAAAGAATTAATCGTGGGAGCTTCCAGAACCTCGAGCTATCTGCCATTGATTGACGGGAAGCGTGTGGCTTTAGTTGTCAATCATACTGCCGTGATTGGTAAAACTCATCTGTTAGATTCACTGTTAAGATTAAGGGTGAATGTGAAGAAGATTTTTGCGCCAGAACATGGTTTTAGAGGTAATGGGGACGCGGGTGAAGCTATTCCATCAAGTATAGATGCTCAAAGTGGAAAGCTAATAATTTCTCTATATGGGCAAAATAAGAAACCCAGTAAATCAGATTTAAGCGACGTAGATGTTATTGTGTTTGATATTCAGGATGTTGGCGTTAGGTTTTATACCTACATTTCTACTCTTAAATATGTAATGGAGGCGTGTGCCGAGAACAATAAGCATTTAATTGTATTGGATAGACCTAATCCGAATGGCGATTATATTGATGGACCAGTACTTCAGATGACTTATTCGTCTTTCATCGGAGTTGTTCCTATTCCAGTGGTTTATGGAACTACTATTGGTGAGCTGGCTTTGATGATGAATGGAGAAGGTTGGCTGAGTGGTGGTAATAAATGTAATTTGACAGTGGTATCATTAGAGAATTATAATAGAACAACTCGTTATAGTTTGCCATTAAAACCATCGCCCAATTTGCCAAACGATAGGTCTGTTCGGCTTTATCCTTCGTTATGTTTTTTTGAGGGAACGAATATTAGTGTAGGCAGAGGTACCTTATTTCCTTTTCAAGTGGTGGGATACCCAGACTCAACGTTTGGTGAATTTGAGTTTATGCCGATGGCGTTAAATGGAATGGCCAAAAATCCATTGCAGGAGAATAAGCGCTGTTATGGTCTCGACTTGCGAGATAGGATTGATGGCGATAGATTTACCCTAAAGTATCTCTTAGATTTTTACGGTAATTTTAAAAATAAAGAGGCTTTTTTTAGTTCAGAGAAGTTTTTTAATTTGTTGGCAGGCAATAGTTTGTTAATCAAGCAAATAAAGGATAATAAGTCGGAGAAAGAGATTCGAGAGAGTTGGCAACTTGACTTAGATAATTATAAACGGATAAGAGCAAAGTATCTTTTGTATCCGTAGGTTTTAAGATTTAAGAAATTTGAAATGAAGTTTAGCGATTTAAGAATACAACGAGGTCGATTGATATTATTCTCTGCATTTATCTTGCTTTGCAGTGCGCTCTTTGCCCAAAAAGAGTCAAAAATTGAAGAGTTGCAACGGTATATATATAGTGCTCAAGTAGATTCGTTGTTGTCTACGATGTCTGAAGATGAGCGGATTGCTCAGTTGTTTTGGCTTCCTGTATTTACACCAGGGACTTTGCCGGAAATTAGTAACTTAAAGCAATTGGTTGCAGATTATCAGCCAGGAGGGATCCTCTATTTTAGAACGGATCCAGAAAAATTAATTGATTTAACCAATCAGTTGCAAGGATTGAGCAAGATTCCGTTAACTGTTTCGCTCGATGGTGAGTGGGGCTTAGGAATGCGCTTGAATAATACAATATCATTTCCATATCAGATGACGCTAGGTGCTATGCAAACCGATTCGTTAATTTACATGATGGGACTTGAAGTGGCGCGTGAATTTAAACGAATGGGTATTCATGTGAATTTTGCGCCCGTAGTTGATGTCAATATTAATCCCGAAAACCCAGTTATTAATTTTCGTTCTTTTGGTGAGAATCCTAAAACGGTTTCTAGAAAGGCATTAGCCTATATGAATGGAATGCAAGATGGTGGAATTATGGCTGTTGCGAAGCATTTTCCAGGCCATGGAGATACTAATACG
>JAYVSA010000285.1:0-4321 GCA_043775765.1 Breznakibacter sp.
CAACCAAGGGTGAAAAAGGCCACCGTTCGCTCTAAAAAGGTCGAATTATCAATCATATCACAATGAATAAAAGTCTTTAAAATAGGATGACAAAGTTAGTGATTTTATCAAGCTACAAAACCAAATAAGAGTTAAAGGTCTGATATAAATAACCAAAAACTTTATAAATAGAAAAGCGAAAAGCTCGTCAGAACCTTTCGCTTAAAATATCATAAAATCTATTCGCTACCTGTTAAAATTCCAATAATTAACCTCTGCTTCAGTTTCGGCAAATGAAGTCTCTAACCAATAAGCCGGAGTAACTTTATGGCCTGTTTTTGTTTTCAACCGACGTTGATAAACAGCAATAACAGAATTAAAAAGGATATCCGTCACACCAAGAATTAAGTCGCCTTTTTGATCTTCACAACTCATTACTGTTAGTCCATTATAGGCAAGTAAATCCGATAAGAATTTTGCTCTCTCTGGTGTAATGCCACTCTCTACAATAGTACATCGTACACCATTTATCTCCTCAACAATATGTTTTCCTTTATTTAAAGACATAATAGTAATTATTAAACTAATCCAACACTTATTGATTGCAACCATTCAAAAATAGAACTTGCAACACCAAAAACAAACAGACTTAAAACACATACAACCAATGCAATACGCGCATAATTATCGGTCCTAAAGTAAGGTATTGGCGAATCGTTCTTATCAACAAAAATAGCCTTAACTGGACGTAAATAGTAATAAAGCGAAATCGTTGTGTTGATAACCGCAATAAACACTAAATAGTAATAGCCCTTGCTTGATGCAGATGCAAATAAGAAGAACTTACCGAAGAAACCAGCAACTGGAGGAATACCTGCCAATGAAAACATGGCCAACATCAACACCAAACTAAGTTTAGGATTGGTTTTATACATTCCTGCATAGTCGCTAATATTCTCTTTCCCAGTAGCATTAGAAACTGCACCAACAACACCAAAAGCAGCCAAGTTTGTAACAATATAAACCAAGACAAAATATAAAACTGTTGCCATACCAAACTGATCGGCTCCAATAATACCCAATAATATAAAACCAGCCTGCGCAATGCTTGAGAATGCAAGAAAACGCTTAAAGTTATCTTGACGTAGGGCAAATAAGTTACCAATAATCATGGTAGCCACTGCTAGTGCATAAACCGTCACCGTCCATATTTCGGTAAACTTACCAAACACTTGAAATAACACAAAAGTAAAAACGAATGCAGAAGCTCCTTTTGAAATAACAGACAAAAATGAGGTCACGTTAATAGGTGCACCTTCGTAAACATCGGCCGTCCAAAGGTGGAAAGGCACCAAAGATACTTTAAAACCCATTCCAGAAATAAAGAATATCAGAGCTAAAACGCCTAATGTTGAATGAGTGAAATTTGCAGCAACATCAACAAAATAGAGCGATCCACACATTCCGTAAATCATTGACAATCCATAAAGAAGAATACCCGAAGAGACTGCCGAAGAGAAAATCAACTTCACACCAGCTTCTGCCGAAATTGTTTTATGACGATCATACGCAACGAGTGCAGCAGCAGGAATCGTAGCTAACTCTAACCCTAAATAAAGCATCAAGAAATTACCCGATGAAATCATATAATTCATACCAATCACAGTAGAAAAAAGCAGAATATAAAATTCCGATAATCGAGGTCTGTTACGCTCGTGTTTTATCCAAGTAACCGATTGAAAAAGGATAATTAAAAGACCAAAATTTAGGATATTCTTAATGGCAGCTCTCAAAGGATCTGCAACATACATATCTCCAAAAAGAGAAACAGATGTTATAGGCAAAAAACCAATAAGAGTGGCTAAAGTCATTAATACTAATGATAATGGAACCACTATTCCTTTGCGCTTCTCATCAACAAAAATCTCAGTTATAAAAATTATTAATGCCACAGCTATAAGTACTAGCTCATGTCTCATTAATAATAAATCTTGTAACTTCATATCTTTCCGTATTTCTATTATTCTTACTCTATTATTAAATAAGTGCTCCAGCTAATTTATCAACAACTGGCTGAACACCATGTATTATCATATTTGAAATCCATAACGGAGCAATACCCAATCCTGCAATTGCAAGCAAAAGAGTAACCGTACTTATTTTCTCAAACCAAGTGGCGTCTTTTAAATCATCAAAATGATGATCTTTAATAGGGCCTAAAAGAAGAATACCAACAACACGGAGAATATAAACCGCCGTAACCACTATGGATGAAATACCAATTATTGTAGCTACGCGATGGAATAAATCAGTATGTTCCCATGCTCCAACGAAAATAGTCATTTCAGCAACGAAACCACTTAAACCAGGCAAACCTAACGATGCAAAACCAGCAATCATATACACAACCGAAATAAACGGAATAACTTTCATTAAGCCTCCCATTTCGTGAATCATACGAGTATGCGTTCTACCGTAAATCATACCAATAAGAGCAAAAAATAGTGCAGTCATCAAACCATGAGAAATCATTTGTAAAATAGCTCCTGCCATTGCTGTGCGATTTAGCATCAACAACGCAAAAATTACCATTCCACAGTGACTCACTGAAGAGTATGCATTAATATACTTTAAATCCTTTTGCCAAATAGCACCAAAAGCACCATAAATAACACTTATACCTGTAAGTATAATGAAGAACCAAGCTTGCTCTTGCGCAGCCTCTGGCATCAGATACATTGCAACGCGATAAATACCGTAACCTCCAAGTTTCATCAATACACCTGCATGTAGCATTGAAACAGCCGTTGGTGCCGATGCATGACCGTCGGGAGACCATGTATGAAAAGGGAAAAGTGCACCTAAAACGCCAAATCCAATAAAAGCAAATGGAAAAAAGAAACGTTGTGACTCAATTGGAATTTTAGATTTTGCAAGTTCTAAAAGTTCAAAAGTGTGCTGTCCGTTAATTGCTGGCGTAGAAAAATAGATACCTAAAAGGGCAACAATAAGAAGTGCTGAACCAGCCATCAACATCAAAGTTAACTTCATGGCCGAATACTCTTTCGGACCTGTTCCCCAAATACCTATAAGAAGATACATTGGTATTACGGCTAATTCATAATAAAGAAACATTGAGAAAAGATCCGTAGTGATAAAGAATCCAAAAACCCCAGTGGCCAAAATAATAAGCGAAATAAAAAACTCCTTTGGTAAATTAGATACCTCCCACGAGGCGAAAATACCCGCAAATACAACAATTGCAGTTAAAAGAATCATGGCAACCGAAACACCATCTACACCAATAGCATAGTGAATATTAAGCGTCTTAAACCAAAGATAACTCTCTTTAAGCACCATTTCATCGGTATTGCCAGTCTTACGAATTGCTTGATATAAAAACACAAGCGCTATAGCAACTAGCAATTGGGCAAACATACCCAGTGCAGCAACGAATCTTACATGCTTGTTATCTTTTACTACCACTATTCCAAGAACTGTAAGCACTGGAATAATAACTAATAGATGAAGAATATTCATAAATAACTATAAATTAGCTTATTAAATACAACACAACCAACACCAAACCAATGGCACCCGCAACAAATGTAAATGCATATTGCTGTAACTGACCTGATTGCAATCCTTTAATTGATCGAGAACACAACTGTACAAATTCAGCCGTTAAATCCATCGTTTTATCAATCACATGTCTATCAAACCAAGCAATAGGGCGAGAAACATAGTTGAAGATAATTTTCTTGGTAACGAACATATATACCTCATCGATATAGAACTTATTGTAAACCGTAGTATAAACACCACCTAACCCTTTAGCAATAGAAGCAGGACGAGTAGAAGGAACTTTATACAACACATACGCCAATGCAATCCCCACTAAACCAATTAATATAGAAGGAATAGCCACGGCATAATTCATCTCCGTTTCGAAAGGAATAAGGTTGGATGATACTAAATGTGAAAATGGAAGGTAACCTGCAAAGATAGAAGCAAATGCCAAAATCATAAGCGGTATAGTCATAACCAATGGCGACTCGTGTGGAGTGTGATGGTAGTGACGGTCTTCACCCCAGAAAATATTAAAATAGAGACGGAACATATAAAATGCAGTAATACCAGCCACCAAATACTCAATACCGAAGAGCAATTTGTCTTTATGGAATGCTGCTACCAAAATCTCATCCTTACTAAAGAAACCCGATAGGAAAGGAACACCAGCAATAGTTAAACAAGCAATTAAGAAAGTTGCATGAGTAATAGGCAAATACTTGCGCAAACCACCCATTTCGGTCATTAAATTACTATGTACTGCATGAATCAC
>JAYVSA010000286.1:0-3746 GCA_043775765.1 Breznakibacter sp.
AATCTAAGCGGCCAATTAGTATTCCATCGCTATGGCGTGATTGGGTTAAAACGCTAGATATTGAGTGTGTGGATAAAGCGGTGTAATTCTTTGATTACGCAGTATGGATAGTAAAAAGCGATTGTATAACTGTTTGAAATAGAATCAGGTGCAATTTCTTCAAGCTCATAACTTAATTAAAATATCACTGATGAATATATTATTTCTAAATTCAATTGGTCGCCAAAAATGGGGTGGTGGTGAGAAGTGGATGCTCACTGCTGCAAATGGAATGAAGGCGTTGGGACACACTGTGTTAATTGGTTGTAAAGCAAACTCGATAGTTGAGCGAAAGGCTCAACAGTTGCATTTAGATGTGGTTAATATTAGTATTAATTGGGATTTTGCATTTTTAAAGATATTTCAACTAAGGCATTATTGTGTTGAATATGAAATTGATGCAATTATTGGTTGTTTAAATAAAGATATAAAAATTGCTGGTTTTATGTCTAGTTTATATGATAGCCCTTTAGTTATTTCACGTCAAGGTGTTCCTCAATTAAAGAATAGTTTAAAACATAAGTTGGTTTTCAAGAAACTGTGTCATGGCATGATTACAAATACAGATTCTATAAAGACTCTTTACGATTCTTATGGTTGGTGGGGTAATGACTTTATTGAAGTTATTTATAATGGAATGGAAATGCCCTCGAAAGTGACGGCACCTTTTGTCTACCCATTACCAGCAGATGTTAAAAAAGATGAAGTTAAGATTGTGTTATCTGCAGGTCGATTAGCCTCACAAAAGGGATTTGAATATTTAATTGAGGCGGCCAAGATTGTGAATGGGAAGAATAAGAATATTGTTTTTTACATTGCGGGTGATGGAAAATGTAAGAATGAATTACAGCGTAGTATCGATAAATTAAAATTATCTGACAGGGTCTTTTTGCTTGGCTTTGTAGAAGATTTAAAATCACTTTTTGATAAAGCAAATCTTTTTGTATTGTCGTCTTTGTATGAAGGAATGCCAAATGTGGTAATGGAAGCGATGGCATATGGTCTACCAGTTATTTCAACTAGAGTAAACGGTGTTGATGAGCTTATTGGGGATGAATCATGTGGAACCGTTATTGAGTCCGCTAATCCTCAACAGATGGCTGTTTCAGTTCTTGATTTCTTTAAGCAATCGAATCATAAAAGCCAAATAGAGAAAGCAAAAGGGCGAATTGCAGCTAAGTTTACTGTAGAGGCAATGAGCAAAAATATAGAGACTTTTTTGATTACAAAATTACAAAATTTCTCAAGAAAGCGTGTGTTGATTATTCAAACAGCATTTATAGGAGATGTGATTCTCATTACACCTTTAATTGAGTCAATTTATGAGAAACACCCTGATTGGCAGATAGATGTATTAGTAAGAAAGGGAAACGAGACTTTATTGCTTAATAATCCGAAGATTACTAATGTTCTTATATTTGATAAGAGAAGCGGTAAATATAAGAATCTTATAAAGCTTATTCGAGTTATTAGAGGAAATAAATATGATGAGGTAGTAAATATTCAACGTTATTTTACTACTGGATTGCTAACATTGTTTTCTGGCGCAAAACGAAAAGTTGGATTTAACAAAAATCCGCTCTCTTTTTGTTATAATATCTCCATTAAGCACCTCATGGGACAGGGGGAAGTGATGCATGAGGTTGAACGAAATCTGCTTACAGTAAATCATTTGACCGATATTAAGATTATTCAACCTAAACTCTACCCTTCTTTAAATGATTTCGAGTTTGTTAAACGGGATAAGACGTATGTAACGATGGCACCGTCGTCGGTATGGTTTACGAAAGCACTACCTACCCATAAGTGGATAGAGCTTATCAATCTAATCTCTAATGATATAGATATAGTTTTACTGGGCGGGAAGGGTGATGTGAAATTGTGTCAGGATTTGCTTGAACTTTCTGGCAAAACGAATGTTTTTAACGAAGCTGGTACAGACAGTTTTCTTCAATCAGCGGCAGTGATGAAGGGAGCTAAGATGAATTACGTGAACGATTCTGGTCCTTTGCATTTGGCGTCATCGGTTAATGCGCCAGTGAGGGCATTCTTTTGTTCAACGGTGAAGGAGTTTGGATACACGCCGCTTTCAACAGATAGCAAAGTGATAGAGATTCAAGAGAAGTTAGCTTGTCGCCCATGTGGTTTGCATGGAAAAGCTGCTTGTCCAGAAGGACATTTTAAGTGTGGTGAAATTGATGTAATAATGGCTTTAAAATAGTTGGTAATGAAGTTAAAACGAGAAGAGTTTGAGATAATGGCGCCAGTAGGTTCTTATGAATCACTTATGGCAGCCATTCAAGGAGGTGCCAATTCGGTTTATTTTGGAATTGAACAGCTCAATATGCGAGCTAAATCATCGAATAATTTTACAACTGAAGATTTAAAGAAAATTGTTTCTATAGCTCAGGAAAGCAATATTAAAACATATCTTACCGTAAATACTGTTCTTTACGATCAAGATATGACGTTGATGCGTAAAATTATCCAAACAGCAAAAGAGGCCAATGTTTCTGCTGTAATTGCTTCTGATATTGCAGCTCTAAGTTATGCTAGAGAAATAGGCGTTGAGGTTCATTTGAGCACTCAGCTTAATATAAGTAATTTCGAATCACTTAAGTTCTACGCCATGTTTGCTGACGTAGTTGTCTTGGCTCGCGAGCTAAATATGGAGCAGGTAAAGGAGATTTATACCCTTATTCATGAGCATCAGGTAAAGGGCCCGAACGGTAATCTTATTCGTATAGAGATGTTTTCTCACGGAGCTCTTTGTATGGCTGTGTCGGGTAAATGTTATTTGAGTTTGCATCAGTATGATTCCAGTGCCAACAGAGGTTCTTGTTTGCAAACGTGTCGAAGAAGTTATGTTGTTACCGACAAAGAGACTGGTGAAGAACTCGAGATTGATAATGAAAATATCATGTCGCCAAAGGATTTAAAAACCATTCATTTTCTTAATAAAATGGTAGATGCCGGCGTGAAAGTTTTTAAGATTGAAGGTAGAGCGCGAGGACCAGAATATGTAAAAACTGTGGTTCAGTGTTATGGTGAGGCACTTAATTCGATATTGGACGGAACTTATACTCACGAGAAGATTGCTCATTGGGATTCTCGCCTTCAACGAGTTTTTAATAGAGGTTTTTGGGACGGATATTACATGGGTCAGAAGCTGGGCGAGTGGACCTCGAATTACGGTTCTCTTGCCACAAAAAAGAAGATGTATATTGGAAAAGCAACAAACTATTTCTCTAACATTAGCGTTGCTGAATTTGTAATGGAGACACAATCGCTCAAGGTGGGTGATGAAATTTTAATTACAGGAACCACAACAGGAGTCATTGAGATGGTTATAGAAGAGCTACGTGTTAATTTACAGCCTGTTAATGAGACTGTTAAAGGAGAATATTTCTCTATTGTAACAAAGGAGCTGGTTCGAAGAGGGGATAAACTCTATAAAATGATTGAGACAAAATAATATTGGGTTAAGTAGCCATATTACAGATGTTTGTGGCTATTTACCTTTTACTTTACTTGGATTTTTGCTAATATATTCTTTCCAACTCTTAACTCCACCAGTAGTTTTTAGACTTTGATTTTGGTAATGATGACATAGTGCTGCGGCCAATCCATCTGTAGCATCTAAGAATTTTGGTGATTCATCAAATTTTAAGATATTCTTAAGCATCATAGCCACTTGCTCTTTTGAG
>JAYVSA010000287.1:0-4943 GCA_043775765.1 Breznakibacter sp.
CTGAAATTGCCACCATAACAGAATAGCTTTCAGCATATTTAATTCCAAATGAGTCTACAATCAACTGCTCCATTTTTAAGCTCTTACCTCCCAATTCAATGATACGGGTACGGACTTCCACGCTATTTTCTATTAAAATAGGCACAAAAAAATCTGTCTTAATAGATGCTACAACCAATGATTCTTGCTCTATCTTCACTGAACCACCAAAAATACGATGCATATAATTCATCCTTCCCAAATCAAAATACTCCCCTATTGTCGCATTATTGACGTGACCCATCAAATCTATATCATTAAATCGGATCTGTATTGGATCTACTTGTTTAAATAATCTATTCATTTTATTCTCTAATAACTTTAAAAGCTCCTCTCTTATCAAACTTCAATAAACCTGAAACCAACTTTGTCCTAACTCTGGAATTTGTTTCCATTACAATATCAGCAAAACTTACAGCCGATGATTCAATATCGGCGAAATTATCACCCAAAAGTGGAATAAATAAAAGGCTATCCCTCAGTTCATGAATCAATAAAATTATTGTTTCATCCATTGATTTACGAAAAAAAATACCATTGGTAAAAAATGGCATCAAAGCGGGGGTCTCATCCCACTTCTCTAATTGAATGGTTAATGGGGTTTCAGATATATCAAGTAAAGTTAAAGCTATTTCAGGAACATCTTTAACCAAATCTACCACAAAGCCAACTTCATTAATGAGAATAACTGCTTCACTAGACTTCAAACTTATAAATTTTTCCGCTAGCTTATCTAAAACGTCATTCCCTTTGAGTGAGGCAACAATCCCCCAACCACAATCAGTAGATAAAAGAACAACTTTCCCTCTCTTTAACTCTTTCGCAACATCTTTAATACTAGTCATATAAACAATCTATATAAACAAAAAAAGAGCGATTTTGAATCGCTCTCCATTTACATTAAAATATTATTATTGTCCTTGGTTAACCAATGACATTACAGCCTTTCCACAACCCTCTTCTCCACCTCTAAAGGAAAAGACAACTTTGTAAACTTTTGTTGTTCCAATACTCACCATAAAGGCTTTATAAAACTTACCGTTATCAAAATTACTTCCCAAAAGTTTATCACCATCGTATAATTGCATAATCAACGACTCTGGATTAGCCGGCCCATTAACTACGTTAAAACTATACATACTCTTGCTATTTAAAACAACCGAGAACTGAACACCTACAGTCTTAACATCTTTCTTAACTTTCACTAAATCAATAGAAAAGTCTTTCAAGTATTGAGCATTACCCATCTCTTTTAAAGCCTGCTTCAAAACATCTTCACTACATTGAGCAAAAGAATGAACAGAATTTATTGCAAAGAGAACCGCAATAACTAATAATATTTTTTTCATAATTATATTTTTATAAATCTTTGTCTTAATCCCAATTAAGATACTAACACTAATCGAATTTGCTTAATCTGCTCAATAATTGCTTTTAGTTGTTCTGGCGTTATATGCACACTGCTAATCTCATTTTGAACAATCATTAAAACACCATTTCGCTCAACCTTAGTCGACTCGCCTACTTCCGTTGTTATTGAAACTGAAGCATAAGCCTTTTTTAATAACTCTATTTGCTCTGACAATTTTGCAAAGTTAGGATCAGATTGGTAATTCTGCAAAATAATTAACAAAATATCAACAATATCTTTCTGTTCGCCAACTCGATCAACTAAATCTTTATTCACCTTATTAATAAAAGCGTCCTTTTTAGCAGTTTGTTCAATAACACTTGAAGCAATATATAATCCTTCTATCCAAGTACCAGTAACGATAAGTGCACTAACATTACTACGATTTTGAGATCTTAAATACGCATCCATCTTATTAAAACTCGACATTGAAATTTGCATTAATGAATCTAAATTCGAGCTATTGGTTGCCACACTTTTTAGAGTATTAAAATCAAAAAACTGACCAACTTTAATTCCTTCTGCCAAAGATTTTATAGACATAAGATAAGAAATAACAACCGTATTCTTATCAAACATATTGATATAACCTAAATCCGCACTATAAACACCTAAATTTAATGCTCTTTTAAAACTAGTATTGTAATCGTCAGCTTTATCTGTTGGATTAAGAATTTTTTGTGAAAAATCAACACCAGTAGACTTTATTAGCGACGCCATCTCAACTGGCGATGAAATATTTTGAACAACATTACTAATTGCGTCCTCCGACAATTTAAGGGGTGCATCTGTAACAACTCCTTCAGGTACTTTTAATTCATCACCTTGATTATTCTTGTTTGAACTACCAGAACAGCCCATTACAAAGGGTAGTGTAGCTAATGCTATAACGGCGATACTTATCTTTCTTTTCATGATTTTAGTTTTTAATATTCTAACTTTTATACGATTAAGTTAACTCTTTTTCTTAAATAATTTTATATCTGCAAGCTTATTTAACAATTTTGAAAGCAAATCGAAATATAAAGCTCCATACAGTAGAATTGTAAACAACCAAATCATAGATAAATTGAACCAGATAGTTTCAAAATACATGCCAAAAATATACTTTTTCGGCGAAAAGAAATGAGTTCTAAAATCTAAAAAATGGGTTGGCTCTGGTAATTGATAAACAGGATCTGTTACTTGGATAAAACGATTACCATCTCGCAGTATTTTGTTTTTCTCAAATACTTTTCTTAAAATATCATTAACACTTTCATTAAAATATTGGTCTTTTATGGCCAGGTATCTCACACGATCATTATCCATAAAATAATTATCTATTTTATCAATAGATGTATATGAGCGAGTAAATTCATCGGCATAAATAACTCTTAATTCCTCTAAGTAAGCTAAAACCTTTTCTACAGTTTGTAATGTATATTTATCTAGAGTAAGCTCGTCGTGAAAATTACATGAAACAACTGGCAATAAAACCAACTGACGATGTACTTCATGAGAAATAAGTTCTAAATCATTTTTAAAAGACTCTTTATTTTCGGACTTTGGACTTAATAAATAATCCTTAGTTTTTGCCACAACACCCTTAAACTCTTCCATATAAAGCCCCTGCATATAATCGGCTTTACTCATTTTGAGTTCTAAATCAAAACGATCTTTTCTGAAATTATTATTTTTAAACTGATTTACCATTAAAGCCTCGTAAGCCCAACGTGAAGGCATCATTTCTGCAACCAATGGCACCTTATCAACGCTTGTAAAATCTTTGTTCAGTTTATCAAAAGTAAACATCGCTCCTCCCAAAACCATTTGAGGGATAATTAAAAGCGGTATAAGAATATAAATTGTGATTATTGAATTAAAAGATGCTGATATTATTAAACCGAGAATGTTCGAAAAAGCCATAACAGAAAATAGCATCAGCCAAAACTCAATAGTCATCCCTTTAAAACCTATTATATAATTACCAACTAGCACAAATAGAGCCATTTGAATAGCAGAAATAGAGAAAAGGATAACAATCTTGGAGGCCAAATAACTCGATCTGCTTAAATTAAGAAAGGCTTCGCGTTTAAGAATTTTAGCATCCTTAAAAATCTCCTCAGCACTTATTATTAATCCAAAAAAGAGAGCAACAATAATCCCCATAAAAATATAAGGTGGAATATTTTCATTCTGCCTAAAAACATAAACATCACTTCTCGGATCTACGATATATCGTATTAAATAAGCAAGAATAAAGGCAAGAACAGGCGCCTCCAATAAGTTAAGCATAATATATTGAGTATTGCTTATCTTAGAGAAGAAATCTCTTATAGTATAAATCTGAAACTGCTTAAACCAAGAAGGAATATTTAACGAACGCGGAGGAAGTGACTCTACAGTCTTAACTTGAGGTATTACTATGTGTTTTTGAAAATAGGAGTACCACTGCTCTGGTGACGTTTTTCTCTTCTTCGTATAATTACCATATTCATCAATAACATTAGCATCAAGAATGTTAAATATGAGTTCTGGATTAAGATTTCCACATGTAGGACACTCACCCTGATCACTATTAATTTGGGCATCTAACTGCTTAAAATAAATCAATGATTCAGACGGGTTTCCATAATAGGCCGGATAACCACCAGTATCTAGAATATACATTTTATCAAACATTTTAAAAATATCTGAAGATGGTTGATGTATAACAACATAAATTAACTTACCCTTGAGAGTAAGTTCTCTGAGGAGATTCATTACATTCTCCGAATCCCTCGATGATAAGCCAGATGTTGGCTCATCGACAAACAGAATGGCTGGCTGGCGAATAAGCTCTAAAGCAATGTTTAATCTCTTTCGTTGACCACCAGAAATCATTTTATTGAGTGGCGAACCAACTTTAAGACCCCTACGTTCCCAAAGACCTAAACTTGACAAAGTATCCTCAACAAGGGAATTTATCTCCTCTTCTGTTTTATCTTTAAAGCAAAGTTTTGCATTATAGTAGAGGTTTTCAAATACCGTTAACTCCTCAATTAAAAGATCATCCTGAGGAATATAGCCAATAACCCCTTCTAATTCGGGCACATTAGCATGTAAATTATATCCATTAATTAAAACTTCTCCTTCCGATGGCTTCTCATTTCCACATAACACATTCAGTAAAGTTGTTTTACCAGCTCCTGATGCACCCATTATGCCAATGAGCTTACCTTGCTCCTCAGCAATATTAATATCACGCAATCCGATAGCTCCATTTTTAAACTGAAACTTAAGCGAATTAACTATATAGGATACTTTTGGTGTTGAGTCATCGGTAAGAAAATGACTAATAACATCCGTAAAATAGATGGGCTTACCTTTGGGTAATTTAACAAAACTACCTTTGGGAAATAAATAAATACGTTGGTTAGATAGCGGCAATCCATTTAAGGATATTTCCTGATTTCCAGTGTATCTTAAAAAGTACAACCCAGCACACTTAACTTTAAGAATTAAGATTTGC
>JAYVSA010000288.1:0-9176 GCA_043775765.1 Breznakibacter sp.
TAATTTAGAGAATTTGGTTGAAAATAGAACGGCCGAACTTAAATTAGCAAAAGAAAAGGCCGAAGAGTCTGATAGTTTAAAATCGGCATTTCTAGCTAATATGTCGCATGAAATAAGAACCCCCATGAATGCCATTGTGGGTTTCTCAAATTTATTGATAAGTGAAGGTACCTCTTTGGAAGAACGTCAGCAATTTATCGAATTTATCAATAAAAACACGGAGGAGTTACTCATGTTAATAAATGACATATTAGATTTATCGCTAACAGTCTCGAACCAGATGATTCTCGAGATAAAGAGTGTTAGCTTGAGTCAAATATCTGAATCGATAAAGAAAGTTGTAGAGAGCCTTAATAAAAAAGAAGGAGTTGATCTTATATTCAGCAATAGGATTGATAACTCGACAACAATGGTAAGTATTGATATAGATAAAATGATTCATATTGTTCGTAACCTTCTAAATAACGCTGTTAAATTTACCGATAAAGGCTTTGTTAAAGTTGATTTACGTAGAACCAACAATACTCTTGAAATACAAGTTAGCGACACTGGCATAGGGATATGTGAAAGTGACCTTGAGATAATATTTGAAAGCTTTAGAAAAGTAGATGCTGATGCGAATCGAATCTTTCGAGGCACAGGTTTGGGGTTATCACTCTGCAAAAATTTAGCAGAGTTGATGTCTGGAACTATATCCGTTACCTCAAAAGTAGGTGAAGGATCATGTTTCACCATTACATTACCATTGCAAAATTAGAAAGGCGCCAGTTGTTTTGCTACTCACTCTCCAATGTATCATCGGCACTAAAAAGGAAGTCGTTGAAAGGGAAACGAGTGAGATGAATCTTTTTAACCTCTTCATAAAGAACATCTTTAAGCTCATCAAAATTATCTTTTTTCTTAGCTGAAATAAATACACTTTTAGTCTCTTTAGCCATCCAGAACTGCTTTAGCTCATCGAGAGAGTAATTTTCTCTATAAACAGGAGAAAGGTCGTCTTCGTCCTTTTTATTATATGTAAAAGCATCAATTTTGTTAAAAACCAAGATATGAACCTTCTCTTGTTTATCAATTTCGAGAAGTGTTTGGTTTACAACATCTATTTGCTGTTCGAAGGTTTTGTGCGATATATCTACTACATGAAGCAAAATGTCGGCTTCGCGAACCTCGTCGAGAGTAGACTTAAAAGACTCAACCAAATCATGAGGTAACTTACGAATAAAGCCCACAGTATCTGCCACTAAGAACGGTAAGTTCCCAATAACCACTTTACGAACCGTAGTATCGAGTGTAGCAAAGAGTTTATTCTCGGCAAATACCTCCGACTTAGAGAGCGAATTCATGAGCGTTGATTTTCCAACATTGGTATACCCAACTAAAGCAACACGTACCAGTTGACCACGATTTTTTCGTTGAGTAGCCATTTGGCGATCAATAAGAATAAGATCTTCTTTCAGTTTTGTAATTTTATCGCGAATGATACGACGGTCAGTCTCAATCTCCTTTTCACCTGGCCCACGCATCCCAATCCCCCCTTTTTGACGCTCAAGGTGAGTCCATAAGCGAGTAAGTCGAGGTAAAAGATATTGATATTGGGCTAATTCAACCTGAGTTTTAGCATGAGCCGTACGCGCACGTTTAGCAAAGATGTCGAGAATTAGATGAGTTCGGTCCAGTATTCGACACTCAAATTCCTTCTCTAGATTTCTTAATTGAGAAGGCGAGAGTTCGTCATCAAAAATAATCAAATCGAGACCATTCGCCTTCTTATATTCAACAATTTCTTCGAGCTTACCCGTTCCAACAAATGTACGATTATCGATCATGGCCAAGTTTTGCGTAAACCGTTTTACGGGTTCGGCACCAGCAGTTTCACATAAGAAAGCCAATTCATCGAGATATTCGTTGAGTTGAACTTCAGTCATGTTAGGTGTTTTAACGGCTACTAAAATTGCTTTTTCGGCTACTATTTCTGTTGATATAAATTTTCCCATAAGAATTTTATTGAAGTACAAAGATAGATAAATAGGGATGATTAGATTTCGTAAAGAGGGAGAAAGATGTAATAGGAAGAAATAAAATAAACGAAGAAAATTACTAACAGAAATACTTGGAAATAAATAATAATAACAAATGAATAATCTTGGAAGCGTTTAGTTCTATTAATTTATTACCATTCCACAACCTCCATTTTTTCAATATTATTCTGGTCAATAACGAAGCGGATAACCGTTTTTACCGTATGCCAACCATGTTTGCCAGCAGCGCCGGGGTTAACTGTAAGCATTTGATATTTTGGATCGTATTGAACTTTACAAATATGCGAATGACCGCAAATGAGCAGTTTCGGTGGAAAGACTTTGAGTTGAGGCTTAATGATTGAGGGATATTTACCAGGATAGCCACCAATATGAGTGAGCAAAACATCAACATCTTCACACATAAAACGCTTAGTGTCGGGAAACTCGCGGCGCATTGACGGATCGTCGATGTTGCCAGAAACAGCAATAACAGGTTTAATGGAACGCAACTGCTCAATAACACGATAGTCGCCAATGTCTCCAGCATGCCAAATCTGATCACAATCGTGAAAAACACTTAATAATTTGGGATCAAAAAAAGAGTGAGTGTCGCTTAAAAGTCCGATTCGTGTCAAAATGGTTAGTCGTTTAAAAGGTAAATTAACTTGCCCGCCATAAGCGTAACATCTTGCCAACTATTACTCTCGAACTCAATATAAGCTACGCAAGATGTTGGAAATGAATAAATTGTTTGATTACAAAGTTCGTTTGCTGCATAACAAATGTTTGGGTTGTGGCCAAAAATCATAACCGAATTAACATTATCTGATAAGCCCGTAATAAGATGAAGCAGTTCTGAAGGTTCATAATGGTTATATAAAAAATGTTCGGTTATGATTGTTTCAAGGCTATAATTAAATGTTTTGGCAAATATTTTGGCCGTTTGCAAAGCTCTACTCGCATCGCTTGAAATTATCAAATCGACAGATGGGATCAATTGTAATAATTCTACTGATTTTTTAAGTGCACCCCCCTCACCTTGAGGCGAAATATTGCGAAAAAAATCATTTTTGGAAGCACCCCCCTCTTCGGCTTTAGCATGACGTATTAAAAACAGTTTTTTCATTTTCTGACGTTGTTTTTTTTACAAATATAATGAATAAATTCAATTTTAGGGTCTTTACGCACAACATCAAGTGCACAATCATCTCATTATAAATAACTTAAACAAATATGTTAATAATAAATAATTGACAAAAATAATTGACGAATGAATAACAATTATTTGAAAACTACTCTACATTTGTCCGATTAAAAATTAGACCTAAATTTATGTCAACTTCAAATTTAAGTAAGCTTACCCTTGCAGGGATGTTCGTTACCATTGGAATTATTTTTGGCGACATCGGCACATCACCCCTTTATGTTTTTGCCAGTATTTTAAAAGTTGGCGGTGGTGCAACCAAAGAACTTGTTTACGGTGGTATTTCTTGTGTGTTTTGGACACTAACGCTTCAAACGACATTCAAATATATCATTATTACCCTAACAGCAGATAACAAAGGCGAGGGAGGTATTTTTTCACTTTATGCCTTAGTTAAGCGATATGGTAAAAAGCTCTTTTGGCCAGCAATAATAGGAGCAGGAACCTTATTGGCAGACGGAATAATAACCCCACCAATCTCAATTTCATCGGCCATTGAAGGTTTGGCAGAAGTAAAAGGGTTGGAGCACATTTTTATACCAGGAAGCAATGTTGTTATAGGCACCGTAATAGGCATCATTTTAGCACTATTCTTTTTTCAACGCTTTGGTACCAAGGTTGTTGGTATTGCCTTTAGCCCAATAATGCTTTTGTGGTTTGTAATGCTCTCTGTTTTAGGTATTTCACAAATATCGCAGTTCCCAGCCATATTTGAGGCACTTAACCCCGTTTATGGAATAAAACTACTTCTACTACATCCGTCGGGATTTTGGTTGCTTGGTTCTGTCTTCTTGGCAACAACAGGTGCCGAAGCGCTTTACTCCGATTTAGGACATTGCGGAAAGAAGAATATACAGGCCAGTTGGATTTTTGTGAAGATAGCACTGGTACTTAACTATTTAGGACAAGGTGCTTATGTAATGCAAGGTTTAAACGGTGGTATGACCCAATTTACCAATCCATTTTTTGCCATAGTGCCACACTGGTTTTTGCTACCAAGCATTATTATAGCCACATGTGCAACCATTATTGCGAGTCAGGCACTTATAAGTGGTTCGTTTACATTGATTTCAGAGGCAATAAGTATGAACTTTTGGCCAAAGGTTACCATTAAATATCCGACCGATATTCGCGGCCAAATTTATATACCAAGTGTAAACTGGTTGCTTGCCTTTGGTTGTATTTTGGTGACACTCTATTTTAAGACATCGGAACACATGACAGTGGCCTACGGTTTTTCTATAACCATAGCCATGCTCACCACCACCACGCTGATTTACTATTTCCTACGTTACGTGAAACATTGGCCACTATGGGTTATCTCAGTCATAATGGTTGTATTTATATCGGTTGAATTTTCATTTTTCGTAGCCAACGCCATCAAAATAGTTAACCGACTTTTCTTTGTTCTTTTTGAGGTAGGACTTATTTTTGTGATGTATATTTGGTACAATGGACGTAAAATAAACAATCGCTTCCTAAATTTCGTTGATTTGAACGAAAGAATTCCTCTTCTTGAAGACCTAAGCAATGACCTTTCTGTGCCGAAAATGGCTACACACTTGGTTTATCTTACCAAGGCCAATAATTGGCATCACATAGAGGAGCGCATCTTACACTCTATTTTTAGTCGCAACACAAAACGAGCCGATATATATTGGTTTATACACATAGAAAAGACAGATGAACCGTATACCATGGAGTATTCGGTAGAGGAGATTAAAAGTGGAAAAGTGATGCGTATTGAATTTAGACTAGGATTTAAAATTCAACCACGTATTAATGTATTCTTCCGTAAGGTAGTGGAAGAGATGGTAGCAAAAAAAGAGATTGACATTAAGAGCCGTTACCCATCCTTGCACAAGCATAACTTTGTGGGTGACTTTAAGTTTGTTATTCTTGAGAAGTTCTTATCGTACGACAACAGTTTTACAACACGCGATAAGTTTATCATAAACAGCTACTTCCGTATTCGTAGGTGGGGATTAAGAGACGAACGAGCTTATGGCTTAGACACCAGCGATGTGAAGGTAGAGCGTATTCCAATTGTGGTGGCGCCAACCACGAACTGTGCGCTTAACCGCATTGCACCACCCCATCATTTAAGTTAAAAAGGAATAGGATTTTTTTTCAAGAACATAATGGATAAAAAAAAGCGCCGTGACTATTGAGCCACGGCGCTTTTTTTTTTACGGAATAAAACTAATCTAACGTGAGTTGGATGTAAAATCACATTATCAAAACAACTTAGACTAAAGCCAATTTTTATTTCCTTTGATCTCACGCCTAAAGGTGGGGCAAATTGAGATTGTAGGTTATCGAGTTATATTATGCAAGAGACTTATTTAGAAACACAGGTGGCTAAAATATAATTATTGGCTGCGGAAACATAATTACAGATGACTAAACATAAAAATAGTAGGTTACTTTCTAAATATAGAACTTCTCTGACTAGTACAAGTTTACGAATTTCTCTTGCGTAAGGGGCAAAGCGAGAAACCCCACAGCGCTTTGGTGGAGCTTGTCGGAACCAATGCGCGAGGAGTTGAAGCGGCGACCCGACGGCAGTGGCGAAGAAACATGTAATTGGAAATAGGGTAGAAAAACGTTATAAATAGAGGAATGCCACCTGCTGGCACGCCCAAAGGAAAAAGGATGAATTATTTATCTGTTAGAGACTGATAGATAACGTCTTGTATCTTGGAGCGAATATCCATTTTGATGAGTTTTTTATTGTAAGCATCGGGGTAAACCCGATTGGAGAGGAAAATATAGACCAAATTATATTTTGGATCTGCCCAAACGAGAGTGCCCGTAAAGCCCGAATGGCCGAAGGATAGAGCTGAACAGTAGTCGCTTACGGGATTGATTTTTTTCGGATCGGGTTCACGTTTATCAAAGCCTATTCCACGTCGACTGTTGGGGAAAGCTTGTGCAGTAAAACGTTTGAGAGTTGATTCTTGCAAATATCGACGGCCACCATACGTGCCACCATTGAGGTACATTTGCATCATAATAGCGAGATCAGAGGCCGTAGAGAAGAGTCCTGCATGGCCTGCCACACCACCCAACATGGCAGCTCCCGGATCGTGAACATAACCCCTTACGGTTTGCTTACGGAACATGAGATCTTGTTCGGTAGGAGCAATTTGTTCGAGCGGAAACTTATTGAGCGGGTTGTAGGTAGTATGAAGCATACCAAGAGGTTTCAAAAAATTGATATTGAGAAGCGTGTCGAGGGAATGATGCCCGTTTTGCTCAATAATTTTTTTAAAGTAGTAATAGCCGCAATCGCTATAGAGATATTTGCCTGGAGGGCGAACTTTAGAGGAGTCGAGTTGAGCATACATGGAATCGGGGTACGTTTTGTTGAGATAAAGATTGCGAGCAACTTTTATGGTGTAAACGTCGGATGGTGTAGACGAAAGAAGATCGGCGCGAGAAACGGAGTAGCGGTTAAAAAAGAGGTGATCGTCTATTTTAATACTGTACGTGTTGTTGTATCTGTTGGAGAATATATTTCCAATAGTGAGCGATTTGTCAATGGTGTTTTGATAAAAAGGTATAAATGGCACCAATCCCGCTTGATGAGTTAAGATATCCTTCAATACCAATTTACCTTTATTGGTGGCAGCTAAATTGGGCAAGTAGGTTTCGAGCGTGGTGTCAATGTTGAGTTTTTGCTCGTCGTATAACTTCATTATTTGAGGAAGCGAACCAATTATTTTGGTTACCGAAGCAATATCGTAAAGAGTGGTGTCTGATATTGGCATATTGGGCTCATATATATAGTTTCCATAGGCCTTTTGAAAGACTATTTTGCCATTTCGAGCAACCAAGACTTCACATCCTGGCATGGCTTTAGCATTAATGCCCATATTTACCACATCGTCTATTTTAGCAAGAGTTTCGCTACTCATTTCCACCTCTTCGGGCAAAGCTCTTCCGAGTTTACTGGGCACATTGATAATGCCTTGACCTTTATCGCAAACACCCTTAACAACAAACGGCGATTTACCCTCGAAACCGCCACCTCCGAATATGTTTTCGGCAATAATTTGTTGTGTAAAGTTATCGTCTTGATAACCCGCAATAATGGCATTGAATGGAATGGCATCTTTTATAACTGTAAAATCATTTCTGTTATCGAAATTTGCCAGAATGGTATTTTTATTAAGCGTAACTGACTTCAGAAATTCAAGAATTGGGGCATTTGAAAGAGACACTAATTTATTCTCTTTGGTGGCAATAATTATGAGCGTTGCGCTTTGGGTTTGTTGTTTGACATTGGCTATTGTAGCCGAATCGAGAGTTGCAATAGTAATTAAAGAGCTATTGGGCGTGTAGAATTTTACCGCAGAAGAGAGAGCAACAGGATTGGAAAGACCAACGTTTAAAAGAACAACTTTAATAGAGTCGAGAGACTTTAGTGGGAGAAAGAGTTTCTCGTTAGCAATAAGCGCAACTCCTTGACGTGCAATTTGAATCTCCTCGAGCTTATCGTTTATTGCGGTTTTACTATTGTTGCCCGTTAGAGCGCCTAACCTATTGGCAATAGATCGTTTAACCGCACTTTCTAGTACTTTTTTGGGAATAAGGTTGTTACTAATTACTTCTTTTAACGTAAAAAAGTCTTGCTGGTAATTTGTTGAATAGAGTAACCCATCGCCATTTAAAATATTGGTTAACAGATTTTTAGGAGCAATTGACTTTTCGGCCAAAATAGGCTCTTGAATAAGAAGCGAATCCTCTGTCAAAGGTACTTGAACAATCTGTTCAAAGAAATTGGAGGGAAAAGGAAAAACATCAATATAGGTATATCCGGTAAGGCTATTTAAGCTAATGCCTTTATTTGCAGGGTACTCAGATGAGATAAATCTTCGTGGAGATGTTTTTATGGCTGAGAAATCAAAGCTCTCAACCCAAGGAGCATTAAGATCAAAGCAAAAGGAGTTTGAACCTGCCGAAGTGGATTTATGAATAAGGTAAGGTAGATAATCTCTTCTATTTCCGCCAAGCTGAGAGGCCTGCAATATGGCGTTTGATGGAATTACTTGGTTATTAACACCCCTCATCAAACCATCGGTTAAATTACAGATGATGGTAGAGTGGTTCACTTTTGATACCGCCATTTTGCGCAAGTTGCCAACACCCTTACCCGAAAAAATAAAATAAGCAGGAGTAGGAAAAGTGGTTAGAGCGGTAGAATCTATGTTTACACTATCCATAACAATGAAAAGTTGAGCTATTCTCTCATCTTTAGAGAGTAATTGGTAAAGTGAATCTACTTTTGGTGATTGTGCAAAAATGGTAATGGAGAAGAAGAGAAAAAATGAATATATAAGAGAGCGCATAGATAATTTTTCTGCAAATTAAAGAAACAATTTTATGAAATAGACAATGTAACAATTATTAATAGACTCTTTTATGTTTTATTTAAATGACAAAGCAAGAGGGCTAATGTTTTCTCTGGTTCTTCTACAAAACAGGTGTGACCGCTCTCTTCCATGTAATGATACTCAATATTGGGAACTTCAATTTGACATTTATGCGCTCTTTCAGGAGTAAGAAGTTCATCGTAACGCCCAAAAAGCAACAAAATTGGCTTATGTGCTTGGAGGCAATCGGACACATAACTCCCGCGGAGTGACATAGATGTTAGGGCTTCACACATAGCCGTTGGCGTTACCTTTAGGGCTAACTCTCTGTACTGATTCGCAATTTCGGCCAGTCGAGCTCTATTTTGAGGAGCAAAAAGGTTCTCGAAATGAGGTGAAAGAATGAGGTGAATTTTCCCCATTTCAATAATTGTTTTTTCACGTATTCGCTTACGGCTTCGTTCGGGCGTATCGGCTAATGGAGTAGAATGCAAAAGAGTTAAGGATGCCGCTTTGGAACTAAAATCGCGCAGAAATTGAAGTGCCAAATATCCGCCCATAGAGTGCCCTATA
>JAYVSA010000289.1:0-7338 GCA_043775765.1 Breznakibacter sp.
CCAAAAAAGAAAAGTAATAAAGTAGAAATAGTATAGAAATAAAAAACGTTTAGAAATATTTATATGTCAACATTTGAAATTTTGATGCCTAAGATGGGCGAAAGCGTTGAAGAAGCGACAATTACAAAGTGGTTTGTAAAGGTGGGCGATACGGTGGTGGAAGATGATGTTCTGCTGGAAATTGCTACCGATAAAGTCGATTCCGAAATTCCGTCGCCCGTGGCAGGTGTGATTAAGGAGATTTTCTTTGAGGTAAATGCTCTTGTGCCAGTTGGTAAGGTTGTGGCAATTATTGCACTTGAAGGTGCTGAAGGTGGTGAGCCAGAACTTGTAACTGCTAAGACCGATGCGGTAGCTCCTGTAGCTGCTAAAAGTGCTTCGGTTGCGTCTGCATCAGCTGAAGTGGTTGTTGATAAAGTTGTTGAAGCGACACGTTTTTATTCGCCTTTGGTTAAGAGTATTGCTAAAGAAGAGGGTATTTCGATGTCAGAATTGGAGTCTATTGCTGGATCGGGAAGTGAGAACAGGGTGACGAAAGAGGATATTTTAGCTTATGTGGCCAGTCGTAAACAGGGTGGTTCTAAAGTTGCTCCATCAGTGAGTGTGAAGAGTGAGGTTGCTGCGAAGTCGGCTTCGGTTGATATTCCTCGAGCTCCAGTGTCTATAGGTGCCACCGATACTATTGTGGAGATGGATAGAATGCGTAAGATTATTGCCGATCACATGGTGATGTCTAAACGTGTTTCGCCACACGTGACCTCTATGGTGGAGGCCGATATGACCAATATTGTGCTTTGGAGAACTAAAAACAAAGATGCGTTTGCTGAAAAATATGGTGAAAATTTAACTTATACGCCTATCTTCTTTGAAGCGGTGGCTAAGGCTTTGCGTGATTTTCCTGGGGTGAATGCATCGGTTGATGGCGACAAGGTAATTCTTCGCAAGAATGTAAATATTGGTATGGCGGCGGCACTTCCATCGGGGAACCTAATCGTTCCAGTAATAAAAAATGCTGATCAGAAGAACTTGGCAGGCATGGCCTCTGACGTGAATCGTTTGGCTAACCAAGCACGTGCCAATAAACTCACGGCCGATGATATTTCGGGCGGTACGTTTACGGTTTCGAATTTTGGATCGTTCAAGAATTTAATGGGAACGCCTATAATAAACCAACCTCAGGTGGCTATTTTGGCAATTGGTTCTATCGAAAAGAAACCTGCTGTTATTGAAACTCCTACGGGTGATGTAATTGCAATTCGTCAAAAGATGTTTTTGTCGCTCTCGTATGACCACCGAGTGGTTGATGGTATGTTGGGTGGTAGTTTCTTGCGCCGTATTGCCGATTATTTAGAGGATTTTAGTTTAGATAGAGAGATTTAAAAACCGAGGCTGAAGGCTGAAGGGTTAAGGCAGAAGGAAAATGTAATTTTTACAATAGGAAATTTGATCAGGCAAAAGTCTTGGTTTGAAAGCAGTATACTTCTGCCCTCAGCCTTCTGCCTAAAAGATATAAGTTATGGAACAACAAGTAGAACCGCAGGTGCCAGAAAGATATTCGATTCTTTCAACCGATAAAGAGACTCTTTTAAAATGGTATCACCTGCTTTTTTTGGGTAGAACGCTCGATGAGAAAGCGCCAAACTACCTCAAACAGGCTGTTGGTTGGTCGTATCATGCTCCTGCTGCCGGACATGATGGTATTCAGAATGCAATTGGTCAGGTTTTCGACCGTGCGCACGATCATCTTTTTCCTTATTATCGCGATTTGCAAACTTGCGTATCGGCTGGCATGACGGCGGAAGAGATTATTCTTAATGGTATTTCTCGTGATACTGATGTTGCTGGTGGTGGACGTCACATGTCTAATCACTTTGCAAAACCAGCTTGGAATATTCATAACGTGAGTTCAAGCACTGGTAATCATACACTTCACGCAACGGGTATAGCTCGTGCAATAAAAATATACAAGGCTCCGGGTGTTGCCATTAGTTCTCAGGGTGAATCGAGCGTTTCAGAAGGCTATGTTTATGAGGCTATTAATGGTGCTTCACGCGAGCAATTACCGGTTATATTTGTCTTTCAAGATAACGGTTACGGTATTTCTGTGCCTAAAAAAGATCAGCAAGCAAACCGTAAGGTGGCCAAGAACTTTGAAGGTCTTAAATATCTTCGCATCATCTATTGCAACGGAAAAGATGTGTTCGATTCCATGAACGCCATGACGGAAGCTAAAAAATGGGCAATCGAAAAACAACAGGCGGTTATTGTACACGCTAATTGCGTTCGTATTGGTTCTCATTCAAATTCCGATAGACATGAGCTTTACCGCGACGACAATGAGTTGGGTTACGTGAAAGATTCCGATCCTTTAGCAAAATTCAAGCGTCTTTTGTTGCGCTACGAACGTGTAACGGAGGCCGATTTGGAAGTGGTTGAAGCTACCGTAAAAGTTATTGTGCAAGAAGCTCATAAAAAGGGACTTGCCGCTCCTCAGCCTAAGCCCGAATCAATTTACGATTTTGTTTATCCACCAAGCTATGAGCCTCAGGTTTATAAAGATGGAACTCACAATTTTGAGGGCGAGAAAAAGAAGTTTATTGAGGGTTTAAATGAGACGCTTAAAGAGGAGTTTCGCCACAACCCTGATACCTATATTTGGGGACAAGATATTGCCAATAAAGATAAAGGTGGAATCTTCAATGTCTCCAAAGGACTGCAGCAGGAGTTCGGTAAAACGCGTGTTTTCAATGCTCCAATAGCCGAAGATTTTATTATGGGCACCGCTAATGGCATGAGCCGTTTCGATAAAAAAATTCGTATTGTGGTTGAGGGTGCTGAATTTGCCGATTATTTTTGGCCTGCAATGGAGCAGTTTGTAGAAACTACCCATGAATATTGGCGTACCAAAGGACAATTCTCTCCAAATATCACGGTTCGTCTTGCGTCTGGAGGTTATATTGGTGGTGGATTGTATCATTCGCAGAATTTAGAGGGGGCTTTAACAACTTTGCCTGGTGTTCGAATTGTCTATCCATCCTTTGCCGATGATGCTGCTGGCTTACTCCGTTCGGCCATGCGTTCTGAGGGCATGACGCTCTTTTTAGAGCCAAAAGCACTTTATAATTCACCAAAGGCGGCCACGCCTATCCCAGAGAATTTCGAGGTTCCATTTGGTAAGGCACGAACTCGTAAAAAGGGCTCCGATTTAACCATCATCACTTACGGAAACACTACTCACATGTGTTTAGAAGTGGCCGAGCAAATTGAAAAGGAGGGCAAGGGAAACATTGAGGTAATAGATATTCGTTCGCTTATTCCTCTCGATAAAGAGACTATTTTCGAATCAATCAAACGCACGGGCAAAGCGCTTGTTGTTCACGAAGATAAAGTCTTCTCTGGCTTTGGTGCTGAGCTTTCGGCTTCCATAAATGAAGAGATTTTTGAACACCTCGATGCACCTGTTCGCCGCGTTGGTTCAGAGTTTACACCCGTTGGGTTTAACCGAATTCTCGAGGCTGCCACCTTGCCAAATAACGATAAAATTTACAAAGCAGTCCTGGAGTTGCTAAAATATTAATTCTTCTTCAGTAAAAAATATAGTAATATGAAAATTGGACTTTTCTACAGTTTTAATGCCATAAAAACCCATCAACAAGCTGTTAAATTGGCTGCTGCTTTTGGTAAAAATGCCGTTGATGAACTGGATGTTATGACGGTGACTCCTGCCGACATTCTAAAGTACGACAACCTCATTTTTGCCGTGCCCACTTGGTTTGATGGCGAACTTCCAAGCTATTGGGACGAGCTCCTTCCTGGACTCAGTCATTCGGCTTTCCAGGGCAAGAAAATTGCGCTTTTCGGTGGTGGCGATCAAAAGGGGTATCCCGAGAATTTTGTCGATGGACTTGGTCTTATGGCCGCTTTCCTCGAGGCTCGAGGTGCTAAAATAGTGGGTTTTACTTCTACCGAAGGCTACCATTATGAGCGTTCAAAAGCGCAACGTGGCAATCAATTCGTTGGCCTTGCTCTCGATATCGAAAATCAACACGGCCTCACTACCGAGCGCATCGAAAACTGGGTTAAACAGCTCAAAATTGAGTTTAAATAATTTCCTCAGCTAATCTTTAAATAAATTTTTTTCAATAATCGAAAAGGCAGATGTAATTCAAAACTTCTGCCTTTTTTTCATTTGGGCGTGCCACAAAGGGCGGCCTGTTTATTCTTAAAATCCAAAGCTTTTTTTTAATTCATAATTATTTCGCCCTTTCTGTCAGGCTTTCGCTCATACTCCTCGGGCTTTTGTGGTAGTAGTTTCAACAAGCTCCACTACCACCGCAAAGACCCTGTGGGGTATTTAGCTCTATCCTTCACGCGAAGCAACTTCATGTTTAATTCATTTTATCTAAAGCGTTACCCTAATTTACCATTCTCAATGTAATAAATAGTCTATAAAAAACGCAACTTTTATCATTGTAAGTTGTTTACCTTCTGTATGATAGCAATACTTATTTTAAGTAATGCTAATAAAAAACCAAAAAAATATCCTTCATAATTTTTATATATTGAAAGCTATATTAACTTTGTAAATGATTTTTCGTTAATATGGCAGATAATAACACTGTTTTAGTTGATAATTTAGAAGAGAAGATCAGCATTTTGGTTGATAGATACTTAGTCCTAAAAACTAAAGTGAATGAATTGTCGTTGCAAAACGAAAAATTAAAAGAAGAGCTCCATAAGGCTAATGATAAATGTTTTAAACTTGAGGAGACATACAATACGTTAAAAGTTTCAAAAGTACTTGAAGTTAGCGGCAGTGACGCAAGTGACGCTAAACACAAGATTACTGAATTAGTGCGGGAAATTGATAGATGTATTGCTCTTTTGAATAGGTAAATTTTTGATATGGACGATTTACTATCTATAAGGGTTACTATTGCTGATAGGTTATTTCAATTGCGTATTAAACGCGATGAAGAAGAGAGACTAAGAAAGGCTGTAAAAACCATAAATGATCGAGTGATGAGTTATCGGGAAAAATATCCCGATAAAGATGCGCACGATTCATTGGCTATGGCTGCCTTGCAATTTGTACTCAGTTTGGGCGAATATGAAGAAAAGTATAATGTTCAACCCATTGTAGAGGCTGTTAAAGAGTTAAATCAAAAATTAGATCTGGTTCTTTCAGAAGGGTTATAGATTTTTGTTAATAGTTGCCCGCGAAACATATTGCTGTCATTTGATAGAATATGCGTTTGCGGTTTTTTTATTGTTTTTTAATTCTACTGAAAATGGAGATAATTATTGGTATTATAGCATTTTTTGGAGGTGGTATCGGAGCCTTTGTGCTTACGCAAACTGCCCTCAAAAGTCGAGCTGTAAAAATTGTTAAGGAGGCTGAATCTGAAGCCGAAGTGTTGAGAAAAGAGAAGAACTTACAATCTAAAGAGAAGTTTCTTCAACTTAAAGCCGATTATGAAAGAGACTTCAATGATCGTAATAATAAGATTATTGCAAACGAAAATCGTATTAAACAACGTGAGCTTACAACTGCTCAACGAGTAGAAGAGCTGAAAAAAGAAAAACGTGATTTAGACTTAACAAAAGAGAGCTTAGATTCTCAAAAGGATATTCTAGAAAGACGTTTAGATGAAGCAGATAAGCTAAAAAGGCAACAATTGCTTCAACTTGAAACGGTTGCAGGAATGTCCGCCGATGCTGCAAAAGAACAGCTTATCGAATCCTTGAAAAATGAAGCAAAAACAGATGCGCTTTCTTATATCAACGATATAATGGATGATGCAAAAATTAATGCTAATAAAGAGGCTAAGCGCATCGTTCTTCAAACAATTCAACGTGTTGCGACCGAAACGGCTATTGAGAACTCAGTAACTATTTTCCATATCGATTCGGATGAAATTAAAGGTCGCATTATCGGTCGTGAGGGTAGAAATATTCGTGCTCTCGAAGCGGCAACTGGTGTTGAAATTATTGTAGATGATACACCTGAGGCTATTGTGCTTTCTGCATTTGATCCAATGCGTCGTGAAATAGCTCGTTTAGCTCTTCATACTCTTGTAACTGATGGACGTATTCACCCTGCTCGTATTGAAGAGGTTGTGGCTAAAGTTCGCAAACAAGTTGAAGAGGAGATTATTGAAACAGGTAAGCGTACAACTATTGATTTGGGTGTGCACGGTTTGCATCCTGAACTTATTAAGTTGGTTGGTAAAATGAAGTATCGTTCTTCTTACGGTCAGAACTTACTCCAACACTCTCGTGAAACAGCTAATCTTTGTGCTGTAATGGCTTCTGAGTTAGGTTTAAATCCTAAAAAAGCTAAACGTGCTGGTCTCTTACACGATATTGGTAAGGTTTCTGATGAGGATCCAGAATTACCACATGCTATCTTGGGTATGAAGTTGGCCGAGAAGTATAAAGAGAAACCTGATATTTGCAATGCCATTGGTGCTCACCACGATGAAGTGGAAATGACAACCCTAATAGCTCCAATTGTTCAGGTTTGTGATGCGATATCAGGTGCTCGTCCTGGAGCTCGACGAGAGATTGTTGATTCCTACATCAAACGTCTTAAAGATCTTGAAAACCTAGCGCTTGAATACCCAGGTGTACTTAAAACTTATGCTATACAGGCGGGTAGGGAGCTTCGTGTAATTGTTGGGGCAGATAAAATCTCTGATAAAGAAACAGAAGAGTTGTCATTCGATATTGCTCGTAAGGTTCAAACCGAAATGACTTATCCTGGACAGGTTAAGATTACTGTTATTCGTGAAACACGTGCAGTGAACTACGCAAAATAATAGTTAATAACTTATATTTTTAAGGGATGTCATGAGTGTGGCATCCCTTTTTTATGCCTCTATAAACCGTGCATTTGAATAGGTAGACTATTGTTGCTTGAGGTCTCGTTATTCTGGTCGACGTTTTTACACATGCTGGTTCTACCCATATTATAGTCGTAAAAGTTATGACTTTGTAATATAATAACCTCAAAGTGTGTTTGTCTTTACTGTTTTTTTAAGTGCAAGTGCTTATTCTGTGATCATAATGACGCATTTAATACATTATTTCCGTCCTATTCGTGTTGTAAATAACATTAAAAAGAGTAGCAATCAAATAATGATGCTACTCTTTAACCATAGTAATTTATATGCTCTTATTCACCTCAATCTATTTTTTAGTAAATCTCATACTCTTATCCCCAATATGTATAATGTAAATTCCAGTACTCAAAACGGAAACATTTATTGAAGAACCAACCGTTTCAAGTAACTTATTGCCTTGAATAGAATATACCTCCACTATACTGTTTTCTTG